>CAMNGY010000215.1 GCA_946538795.1 uncultured Treponema sp. | reverse complement strand
CTGAATGCCGTCTGCACCTACACCTGCGACATTGACTACGGTAAGATTACCCAGTACGCAGGCAACTACGACTTCTGGTACCAGATGAGCCAGATTATGCAGAAGCAGGCCAAGGACGAAAAGAAAAAGCGCGAAGACAAGATGGCCGAGCTCAAGACCTTCATCGCCCGCTTCGCGAGCAACGTGTCCAAGGCCGGACAGGCCTCCAGCCGCAAGAAAGTGCTCGAGAAGATGGAGCTTGAGGACATGCCGGTCACCAGCCGCAAGTTCCCCTGGGTTCACTTCCAGAGCGACCGTCCCATCGGCAACTTCGTCCTGACCGCCGAGAAGCTCAACGCGAAGGACAGCGACGGCACGCCCCTCCTGGACAACTTTTCGATTACGATCCACCCCGGTGAGAAGGTCGCTTTCGTCGGCATGGAGCAGAACTCCAAGACGGCCTTCTTCAACATCATCGCGGGCGAGGCAAAGGCGGAGGGAGCTACCGTCAACTGGGGGCAGACCACGAGCTTCTCATACCTAGCCCGCGACAACAGCAAGTACTTCCAGAACGAGCTGAACATCACCGACTGGCTCAAGCAGTTCTCCAAGGAGCAGGACGACGCATACGTGCGCGGCTTCCTCGGCAGGATGCTCTTCACCGGCGACGAGAGCCTCAAGAAGGTCAAGGTCCTGAGCGGAGGCGAGAAAGTCCGCTGCATGCTGTCCAAGATGATGCTTTCCGGCGCGAACGTCCTTATCCTGGACGACCCGACCAACCACCTGGACCTGGAGTCCATCGAGAGCCTGAACGAGGGCCTGGTCCGCTTCCCCGGCGTCGTCATCTTCAACAGCCACGACCACGAGTTCATCTCGACGATTGCAAACCGCATCATCGAGATTACGCCCCGGGGCGTGATTGACCGCATGATGAACTTTGACGACTACCTCAAGGACGAGCAGGTGAGGGCCCTGCGCAAGGAGTACTACGCCGGGCTCAAGAAGAAGATAAGGATATAGGATTGAAACGCCGGCAGGGACAGGAAGACAAGCAGACGGGACAGGCTGCACGATTCTGTCCCGTCCGGCGGAGTCCGCCCCCTGCGGGGGAAGCCGGTGTCATTTTTCATGCAATCACCGTCTGCCTTTTTATCGGTAAAAGGCAGGAAAAAAAATCTTGCCATTTCTGCATTCACCGCTTATAATTACCGTTACCGAATCAATCAGGAGGTTACCGATGCTCTCCGGCTCCAAAAAGCTTATCCTTGTGATTACCGCCATATCCGCTTTTTTGTGCAGTGTACAGGCAGACGACTATGCAGCCTTGCTTGCAAAAGCCAGGGATTATGAGTCCAAGGGGCAATATGCCCATGCGCTCGGAACCTATTGGGATGCCATGGAGTCAGCCCCCGGAAAGGCTTCTGAAGCCTGCGATGCATACGGGCGGATTGCCCGCACCGTTGGCAGCGGAGCGGTCGGCAGCGACAATGACTCTTATACCAGTTGGATTATGATGTATACTGATTTGGAGTCTTACTGTCTTGAGAGCGGGATTTATGCCCTCTCTGTCTCCGAGCTGAAAAAAGGCAGGCCAGACAAGACTACCGGCACACTGTCATACAGCGCCGATGTTTCACTTGTCAAATCCAAAAAGTATGATGATATATGCTCTCTCTTTCAGACGGGGAATAAGGCCGTCCGGGGATTGAAGTGGAAGGCAGTACCAGCTGACTTTGACAAGGCAGTTTCGGCGAAAATCCCGTCAGGAAAGGATTATTCCGTTCAGTTTGCCCTTGAAGACAGGGATGGAAACATTCTGTCCAAGGGGGAGCTGCAGCAGCTCGGGAAAACATCCGTGGTCTATGTGTTCTCCGGTCTCTCCGAGGATGTTTCTGCTGCCATAGACGATGGGGTGGCGAAGATTGTACCTGTTGTCTTTGTGCGCAACGGGGAGGATATTCCCGTCAAGCTGACGGTCAAAGGAGGCTTCAGCACCGACACGCACGCTGTTGCGCTTTCCCAGTTTGACTATGGTACTGTCGCTGTGAAGGGAACAGATTCCAAAGAAAGGAATTTCAGTTTCCGCATGATGAGCACCGAAGTCACCCAGCTTCAGTACAAGGCTATTACAGGTAAAAACCCTTCGAGCTTTAAAGGCAGGGACAGGCCCGCAGAGTGCATAAGCTGGTATAAGGCTGTGGAGTTCTGCAACCTTCTGAGCGAGACACAGGGCCTCACGCCAGTTTACAGTATCAAGGGATCCCGGAATGTCGGGAACTGGGGGACATGGAATGTCAAAGACCTTGAAGCAGATACCGGGGCTGACGGCTGGAGGCTTCCCTCCCTGTATGAATGGCGGTTTGCCTTTCAGGAGGGGGAACATGGAAGTTCGTATGCTTACAGTGGCAGCGATAACCTGGATGAAGTGGCATGGTACGGTCTGAACAGCAAGGAGACTCATGATGTGGCTTCCAAAAAGCCGAATGCCTTGGGTATTTATGACATGAGCGGAAATGTCTGGGAATGGTGTTTCGACCAAAGTGATGACGTCAAAACGAGAAGATTCTCTATGGGCGGAAGCTGGCTTTCCGGCAATGCCTACTGTCATGCTGCAGAAGGCCATTCTTATGTCGTGAATGCAAATGCTGCTACCAAAGAACAAGGATTCCGCATTGTCCGTTCCGCAGAATAGCTTTCTGCATGGGGGAGACGAATATGAAGAAGATGGCGTTCGCATTGCTGGTAACCATGGTACTCTGTGTTTCTGCCTGCGGGAACAGTAACGGAGGAAAGCCTGCCGCAAAAGGACAGGCATCAGACTCCGGACAGGAGCTTGCAGTGAAAACCGCAGCGGAGAAAACTGCGGCAAAAAAATCCGGTGTGGTCAAAGCCCGTCCAACGGGCACCTTTTACAGCATGCAGACTGCGGTCGACGCAGGCAGCGGGGCCGCCATTGCCGACATGCTTGTTCCCGACGGATGGTCGGTGTACGGCTCCTCGCGGACGAACATCTGCGACTGGATGTATCCCATGCAGGGATATGCAGGCGTGCTGAATCAGGACGGGACGGTGTTCGTGGAGATGCAGACAAGCGAACACTATACAATGAAGGCGGAAAACTTCGGGACGACGGGGACGCTTGTCACCCAGCAGGCAGTTCCCGCGCAGGAAGGGGAAAACTGGAAGGAATATGCAACCTATCTGTATTACAAAAACGCCTCGGACTATCTGGATTACTTCTGCAGGACACACTACGGCTCTTATGAGGTCATAAAGGACATTGAGCTGGGCAACAAGTTCGCGGGGGAATACCAGGCATACGTGAACAAGGTGGCGGACACGGAGGTTAACTTCGCCCGCCAGTATTTTTCCGTCAACGGGACGATACAATATGCAAAGATGTGGAGCGAGGGAACAGAAATATGCAGGCAGATTTCTTTTACCAGCAACGGAAAAGAGTATTATGCGGAGCTGACGATACCGACATTCGGATACGGAATGCTGATGCAGTCCGCATACGGATATGCCTATGTAAACATCATGACCGACTCATGGCAGGTTCCCTTCATTCTGGTGTACATGGCGGAAAACAGGGAACTCTTTGACAACAATTACGAGGCATATAAGGCCGTCGCGGACAGCATACAGCTCAGGAGCGAGTTCGCCGACCTGGTGAGGAAGCATTCCGAGCAGATTCAGCTGCGTTACATGCAGCAGACCCAGATTGCGATAGACGCTTCAATCGAAGCAAGCAGGGAATACAACGGGAGCTTCTCAAGCACGATGGATAAGGTGCGCAATATGTGGGAGGACTGCATAAAGGAGCGTGATGAATACGTCAGGGAGGACGGAAGCCACTTCAAGGTAGATACGCGTTATGACTCCGTGTACCAGAGCGGGGACAGATACTACCTGGGAACGGACGGTTCTGCCCCGGACGGATGGACAAAGCTGAACAAGGCCTACTGACGGCACCCGTTTCCTAGAAGTGGTGGCCGAAGCCGACGGAGATTTCCCAGCCCTTCTCGGCTTTGCGCCAGTCATCGTTGTAGTCCTTGATGATGAACTTCCCTATGTCAAAGCCGACGTTCGCGTGCAGGACGTAGCTCTTTAACTTGGTGGGGTACAGGAAGCCTTCCACCCCGGCGCAGTAGATTCCCTCGGTGAGGTCAAAGATTTTTCCCACATCGGTCCCGTCCCGCCGGGCCCGGTTCTTGAACAGGGCAACATCGATGAAGTGAGAAAGCTGAAGCTCCGCGTTGATCGCGCTGAAGAAGCCCCCGAAATTCGTCGT
>CAMNGY010000214.1 GCA_946538795.1 uncultured Treponema sp. | reverse complement strand
GACATGGAAGGAGCTGGAGGGTACGGCATCGTGAAGAACTTCTTGAAGCCGGGAATCACGGTCGTGACGGATCTGACCAAACGGGGGACGAGGATAAAAATTTACGACCCTCAGGCTTACAAAATGGCCAAACGATATCTTGCTCATAAAATAATGCGGATGGATATTGGTTATGGAGAATAAGAGGATAAAAAAAAGTTTTAAAATATCCAAGAAAAAGATGCTTTTTGCTGTGCTTCTGGTTGCAATACAAGGATGCATTCTTTTTTTTAATTATCGGAAAGTAAATATAAAATATCCTATTGTTTATGATAGCGGTGATTTAATGGGCGTATTCTACTATGCCAAAATGATAGATGAGTTCGGCATACGGTTGGAGAATCCCATGACCGGAGGTGCCAGCGGGGCAAATATGTATGATTACCCGTATGCCGACTCCCTGTCATTCTCAATAGTCAAGCTGATAGGTTTGTTTTTTAATAATCCATTTGCAATTATTAATCTTTTCTATTTTCTGTGTTCCGTTCTAATTGCACTGACCTCTTTCTATGTAATGACTAGAAGGGGAGTTGATGAACTTCTCGCACTGTCACTGTCGTTACTGTTTTCAAATTCTCCGTTTTTTCAAATGCGGTATACACATATGTGGCTAATTCCATACTTTATGATTCCGATAGAATGTGATATTGCGTTGGATGTCATTGATGATAAAATATTAGGCAAAGAACAAGCGTCGCTAAAGAATCTTCTGTTTATAAGAGGACTAGTGTTGGCATTCATGTGCGGTTTTACGGGGTTGTACTACGCATTCTTCGCATGTGTCCTGTTTTTTTCTGCTTTTCTAATAAAGACCGTTAAGGATGGTTGTGTAAAAAGAAGCGTCTATTCATTATCTTTCATTCTTTCAACTGCTTTAGCATGTCTTGTTCAATATATACCAAATATTATATTTCTTTCAAAACATGGTTCTAATAATCAAGGTGAAATGGCCCTGAGGGGAATTGGTGAATCTGAGCTTTATGGAATGAAATTCATTCAGTTGATATTGCCAAGGGGAGGGCACAGGCTTGCTTCATTTGTCCGGTTGGTAGGAAAATACAATGCGAATTATCCTTTAATAAATGAGAATATGACCGCATGTTTAGGACTTGTTGCCTCGCTTGGTTTTTTTATAGCGCTGCTCTTGATAATAAGAAACGATGAGAAACAGAAAAGTGAGCCATTTCTCATTCTCTCTGTTTTTCTTGTCGCGACGATAGGAGGAATTGGAAGCTTGTTCTCACTTTTGGTGAGGACTCCGATGAGATGCTATAACAGGATGTCATTGATAATAATGTTCTTGTCATTGATAGTTTTCGGGAAGTCGTTGCAGAGTGCGATGTTCAGGATTCACAATAAGAAAATTTGGGCTGTCATTGCATCCGTCCTCATTGTAATAGGGGTACTCGATCAGACAAGTACACTCAGTAACAATGAGAATGTCGTCCAGATAATTGATGACCAGAAATCCTTCGTTCACAAAATTGAAGGCCAGCTGGACAAGAAAGCATTTGTATTTCAGTATCCGTATGTTGACTGGCCCAGCGGAGGTTCTTATAAGATGTTCATCGGGTATCTGTTTTCTGACAACCTCAGATGGAGCTATGGTGCAATGCAGGGACGGGAAGAAGCTGTATGGCAGAAGCAAGTAGCGTCTAAATCCATCAGAAAGATGTTGCACGATATAACTGAGGCAGGATATACGGGGCTCTATGTGGACAAGCAGATTTACGAGCAGCGAAATGGTGCGGACAGTTTTCAGTATGTCTTCGATGAAGTAAATAGGTTGACGGGAGAAATGCCGCTCATCAATGGCATGGGCGATTTGTTTTTCTGGAATTTAAAGCAGTATGTAGAAATTAACGATGCGTCATAAACTGGATTTTATATATACAAATTGCATGTTTATCTAAGGGAGAAAATACTGTGACTGTCGTTCAAGTGGGATACGGCTACTGGGGTGCCAATATCTCAAAGAAACTGGTGGCCTCAAGCAAATTTGATTTCAAGGCATTATGTGAGATCCTTCCGGACAGGGCAGCAAAGGCAAGACGGGAGCTGCCCGACCGTGTTGACGTAAACGACAACTACAAGCAGTATCTCGATGACCCGGAAGTTGAGGCCTTCATTATAGCGACCCAGACGGTGAACACCTTTGATATAGGCATGAATGCCATGGCGGCAGGTAAGCATGTCTTTATGGAAAAACCTCTTGCTACAACCGTCGAGAGGTCCCTCAAGCTTAAGGCTCAGGCAGAGAAGTATGGAGTAATACTGCATTGCGATCATATAATGCTTTACAACCCATATTACAGATATATCAAGGCCCTGTACGATTCCGGTGAGCTGGGCGAGCTTTTGTATTTTGATGTAGACAAGCTGAACCTTGGTCCAATAAGAAAGGACGTGGATGCGCTCATGGACCTTGCCGTGCATGACGTGGCGGTAATAGACTGGATTTCCGGCGGCAAAGAGCCCGTCAGGCTTTCTGCGACAGGACAGGTGCCTTTCGGCGGGCATGAAACGCATACATACCTGACGATGCAGTACGACGGGTTTGTCGCACAGCTCAAGTCATCATGGATGTCCCCGCTCAAGGTAAGGCGGACCGTTATCGGGGGCAGCAGAAAGACCGTCATCTTTGACGACATGGTGCAGGACAGAATCAAGGTGTACGACTGCGGAATCAACGTCACCCCGGCCGACAGATTTGAGGACTACCAGTACTGCAACCGCAGGGACGGAGTGTACATCCCCAACATCGAGTTTGAGGATTCCCTCCAGAACAGCCTGGAATTTTTTGAGAACTGCGTCCGGACCGGCACGCAGTCATTGTCCGGGCCGGATCCGTCCATCAGGGTGATGAAAGTCTTGGAATGGGCGGAGAAAGATTTGGAAGAAGGCAGGAAGGCAAAATGAGGAAGATACCCGTGACAATCCCGTATTTTACGGATGATGAAGAAAAAGAGGTCGCAAAGGTTTTGGCCTCCGGCTGGGTGGCCCAGGGCCCTACCGTCGCGAAGTTTGAGAAGGCAATCGCAGTGCACGAGGGCGTATCGGAGGGTGTCGCCACCACTTCCTGCACGACGGCGCTGCATTTGGCAATGGTTGCGTCCGGCCTTGGAGCGGGGATGGACGCGATCGTTCCCGCATTCACTTTCGTCGCCACCGAGAACGCAATCGTCATGACGGGGGCTACGCCAGTGCTTGTGGATGTCCACAAGGAAACCTTCAACATCGACACGGACAGTCTTGCGGAAATCATAAACCGCAATTATGAAAAAAAAGACGGAAGGCTTGTCAACAAACAATCGGGCAACATCCTCTGGGGAATAGTACCCGTCCACGAATTCGGCCTCTGTTGCGACATCGGCAGGGTGAATGAGATTGCGAAGGAGAACGGACTCAAGGTCGTCGAGGATGCCGCCTGCGCCCTCGGGGCCATGGTCAACGGAGTGCACGAGGGGGCGTTTGGGAACCTTTCGTGTGTTAGCTTCCACCCCAGGAAGTCCATCACTACCGGAGAAGGCGGGATGGTCATGACGGACGATCCCGCGCTGGCCAAACGGATGAGGGAACTCAGGACCCACGGAAGCACCGTATCCGCCGATGCGAGAGACAAGGGGCATGGATTCCTTCTGCCGGAATTCAATGAAGCCGGCTATAACTACAGGATGACTGACATTCAGGCTGCCGTTGGTATGGCGCAGGTAAAAAAACTGGACGCTATCATTGAAAACAAAAGGAAGCGCGCCGCCATTTACGATGGACTCATAAAGGAAAAATTGCCTGAGTTTATCACTCCTATAGAGCCAGAAGGTCACTTTCATACATATCAGTCTTATGTATGCATGCTGAACCTCAAAGAACTTGGTCTGAAAACTGTCGCAGAAGGTGGTGAATACAGGAATAAACTGCTTGCAAAGCTAGAGGAGATCGGGATCGCGACCAGGCAGGGCACGCATGCGGTTCACATGCTTGGATATTATAAAAATAGATTTGGATTTAAGCCTGAAGATTTCCCGAATGCTTATGCTTGCGACCACCTTTCAATAACGTTGCCCCTTTACATGCAGATGACGGATGATGACCAGGAGTATGTCGTGGACACGATCAGGAACGTAATCGACGGGAAACGGGAGGAGGCGTAATAATGCCCAGTATTGAAGGTAAAAACGTGCTGGTGACGGGTGGCGCGGGATTCATCGGGAGCCACCTCTGTGACGACCTGCTTGAAAAAGG
>CAMNGY010000213.1 GCA_946538795.1 uncultured Treponema sp. | reverse complement strand
CTTTTCCCTGTTGGCCCGATAGAGGTTCTCCCAGAGCCAGGGATTGTTGTATACGTAAGTGCGTCCGGAGATGTTCCACAGACAGTCCCTAGTAATCTCCCAAGGCTGCACGATGTAGAACCTGGGCAGTCCATACATTCCCTTTATTTCCGCCAGCGTATCCAGAACTTTCTGGGCCAGGTATGAAGCATTGTCGTAATCCTCTTCATCCAAGGCATCAACGGCCTCATCATAGTAGTCCGAAGCAGCGTTGAATGCGACAGGATAATTCTCATCAGCACCAATCTCGAGGGCATAATCCAGCCGCTCCTTCGCTTTGGCAAGAAGGGCTTCGGCTTCGGCCCGCTTCCTCATGTTCCGTATGAACTCCTCCGAGAGAGCGGCATTCTCCTCGGCCTTCTCGGAATACTCCACGGCCAGGTCATAGTCTCCGGCATCAAGGGCCTTATCGGCCTTCACCGCATACTCCTCGGCAAGTTTCTGGTACACGTTGTCCTTGTAGCTGTATGTGACGCCAAAAGCAAAAGCCACGGACAGGAACAACGTCAAGACGACGCCCGTAAACTTCTTAATCATGAGTTACCTCCATCGTCATCAAGCACCTCGTCTATCTCAACGTACGAATTCTCAGCCTCGGTGAAATCGTCATCCTCAAGCAGCTTGGCATCATGGTCCTCTATGCCGTCTATCTTTTCGGTAAGAGGGTCGGTCCTGTCAGCCTCATCAGCAACGCCCCAGGCATGGTTGACCAGCTTCTTAGCCGCGCTTATTTTTTTTTGAGCCTCGGCCCTGGCGGCAGAAACTTCCTCATAGAGCGTGGAGAATATGTCCCTGGCATTGATGTAGTTCTCGATGGACTGCTCAATGCCTCCGGTAACGTAGTTGGAGTCTCCCTCGCGGAATTCAGAGACTCCGTCATCGTAGTCATCCTTCCGTGAAACCGAAGCCTTCACGCTGTCGGCCTGTTTTTTGGCCTTGAACGCCTCGGTGCGCATATTCGTCGCCGTAGCCTTGAACACGTTGGTAAAGTCGGTGTTGGCCCTGGTAGCCTTGTTCAGGAACTGCGTCCCGACATCGGAAGTTCCGGACCTCAGCTCCTCAAAGAAGCTGTCGCTGTCCGCCATGATCTCTTCCAGCTCCTCAAGGAACCTGGCACCCTCATCGTAGGCCCTCTGGCTGTTGGAAGCGTAGTCCTTGTCGTCTATGCGCTTTTTCTTTGCCTTCGCGTCCTCGTACTGCTCAAGCCCGGCATAAGCGGCGTTTATCTGCCTGAGTATATTGGTCATCTCAGGTGTAATGCCGCCGGATTCGGCAAGTGCCTTCTGGCGCTGATACTCCTCGTCAAGGGCATTGAAGAAGTCCGACGTAGCATCGTCGTCCTGCGCCCCGGAATCTATAGCCTTTGCCCTGGACTTCTCTATCATCCTGAAAAGGGCGTTATAGTCTTTTGCGGTCGCCTCATCAAACTCCTCATCGTCATCATCGTAGCCGGAGCCGCTGCCGGAGCCACTTCCAGAACCGGATGAACCGTTGCGTCCGCTTCCGTTACCATTAACATCATCGTCATCACCAGTAAGGCTGGACGAAGAGCCTGACCCGGAGCCTGATTCCGATCCAGACCCAGTACCGGAGCCGGAAGCCCCGGAGCGTGACTGAGAAGATGAACCGGCTCCACCGCTGGACTTTGAGTCATCCTTAGGAGTAGAACCGCATGCCATGAAGAACAGGGAACTCACTGCTAGAAATACAAGCGCTAAACGCTTTAGCTTTGTCATTTTTCCTCCCATGTTTTAACTATAATCATATAGATTGTCGGCCTTTCAGCAGAGCTTTTTTACAGTTTTAAAAACTTCCAATATGTCAAGTTTTGTGGTATTATATAACATTAGCCTGATAATGTTAAGGAGTAAAAGCAAAAATTATGGCAGATTCATTCAAATTCGAGTTCGCGGACAACAACGACAGGAAGGTCATATCAGAGGGAAAAGGAGGCTGGAAGCTGGAGCTGAATCTCATATCGTGGGGAGACCGCCCCGCAAAGTACGACATACGGTCCTGGTCACCCGACCACGAAAAGATGGGCAAGGGGGTTACTATGACAGCGGAAGAGCTGAAATCTCTTAAGGCTATACTGGACGGAATGGACATATAGGGCATTTTCAGAGTCAGCCCGGAACTGCCGGCACAGCCTCCGGCTGTCGGCCCGGTGTTGCCATGTAGGCCCCGGAGCGCGCTAAATCGACATAAGCCGCCCTATGTAGCGGCTGGTATCCCTGAAGACCAGCGGGTTCAGCCAAAGGACGGCAGTATACAGCTTAGTGAAGAAGATGGAAAATGCGCCTCCCAGGGAATGCTTCTTGAAGAAGCGTATCGCGGACAGGTTCATCTGGACCTTGGAGAAATCAGCCTGGTCCAAGATCTCGTAGCGCCCCCGCCTGGACGAAGCCCCCTCAAAATGCACTATCCGAGGCCCGTCTATAAGGCAGGCCTTCTTTCCTGCGGCCCAAAGGCCATATTCCAGGTCAACCTCCTCGTAATACATGAAAAAATCCTCGTCAAAGCGGGCGTTCCCGTCATTTAAAAGGAAAAGATCTGCCCCCGTGACATAGCCTACCGGTCCAACCCGCTTTGCCACCGGCGGATCCAGATCCTCAACCTGCCTCAAGGGTTTCCTGAAAAGATAGTGCCTGAGCGCGATTTTGTAGGAGCGAAGGCACAGCCTGCGCTGGTTCCGCCTGAAATCGGATGCGGACCCAAAGCGTCCGGTCCTGCTGGCTCCCGCCGAAAGGCACAGGCGGCCGTCAGGCCACTCCAAGTTGCAGCCCAAGGCTCCCAGATTATCCCCGGCATGGGACTCCCAGTAGTCGAAGAAAATCTTCACGGCATTGTTCAGCAGCAACGTGTCGCTATTTAAATAGAAGACATATTTACCAGATGCCCTGTCCAAGGCCCGGTTGTTGGCGGCCCCGAAACCAAGGTTGGCCATGTTCTCAAGCAGCAGGACCTGCGGGAATTCCTTGCGGATCATCTCCACAGAACCGTCTATGGAGCCGTTGTCGCTGACTATGACCTCAAAGTCCAGCCCTTTCGTATTCTCATAAACCGACGCCAGGCAGTCACGCAGCAACTTGCAGGTATTGTAGTTCACTATTATGACGGAAACGTCACGGGCCCCATGACCGGAACCGTTTCCACGCAGGGCACCGGTTTCCTGTCCCATACCGGTTTCCTGCCCCATACCGGTCCCGCCGGAAAAGCTTTCCTTGAAGTCAGGAAGAATGATCCTGCATATATCCTGGGCGCAAGCCCTCCAGCCCCTCCAGCCCATTGCCGGCGCAGGTGCCTTCCCGTCCTTGCGCAGGGCAATCCACTCCTCAACCGCCACGGCCAGGGCCTTATCCGAATCTGCCGAGAAATAAAAAGCCCCCTCCCCTCCCAGCTCGCGGAACACGGGAATGTCGCGCAGTATGAGCGGGATGCCGCAATTGGCGGCCTCCACGACAGGAAGGCCGAACCCTTCGGCGAAGCTGGATGAGATGTAGGCATCGCTTTCCCCGTACAGGACAGCCAGCGCATCATCGCTTATATATTCGCCATGCCAGAAGAGGGACTTGCCGTAACGGGGATTTGACCTGACGGCTTCCTCCACCTCCCCGCTCCAGTCGTAGGCAGGCCCGACGATCGTCAGGCTAAGATCCAGCCCCTTGTCCCACAGCAGGTCAAAGGCCCCCAGAAGCTGGACATATCCCTTCCTCTTTTCCATGGCCCCTACGGCAATAAAAGACAAGTGCCCCCCGACTTCCCCTGATTTTTTCTTCCCCATGGCAGGACGGGAAGCGAAAGAGGAGCCAGGATACGCAAAATCTATAAGGATTTTTTCGTTGAATGCCCGGTGTTCCTTTCCCGCAAGGCAGGCGGCAAAATCATTCCTGGTGCTGCGGGAGTTGGCAATCAACCCTGTATAACGGGAAACCGTGGCAAGCCAGCGCGAGAAAGCCCTGACGACATTCTTGGGACAGAATTCCGGGTACCGGATTGGAATGAGGTCATGCACGTAAAAATAGACGGGAACGCCCAGGCGGTGAATTCTGTCCAAAAAGGGCCTGTTCTTCTGCGTAAGGAATTTTGAAAGATCCAGGCCGAAAAACACGTCTCCCGGAGCCACGCGGACAGGCCTGCTGCCGGATACGGTAAAGAAGCCCTCAAAATGAGGCCGGGCATAGACCTCCACTATCTTATAAGGAAGCCCCATCGCGTACAGCTCGGCAAGGACGGAGTCAGTCACCC
>CAMNGY010000212.1 GCA_946538795.1 uncultured Treponema sp. | reverse complement strand
CGTTCTTACCCCCTCCGACAGCTCTCAGAATGCGAATGCAGCCCACGGTTTGTACCGCAGCCTTATCCATAACATGGTTGTTGGCGTTACCCAGGGCTTCAGCAAGACTCTCGTTGTCACTGGAGTCGGCTACCGCTCGGAGGTTCAGGGAAAGAATCTGGTGATGAACCTTGGATATTCAACGGAATTCATCGCCGTTATCCCTGATGGCCTTACGGTTACGGTTGATAAGGAAGGAAAGATAACTGTTGCTGGCATTGATAAGCAGCAGGTCGGTGAGTACTGTGCCCAGATTCGTAAGCTGCGCAAGCCTGAGCCTTACAAGGGTAAGGGTATTCGCTATGATAACGAAGTCATCAGGCGCAAAGTCGGTAAGACCGGCGTGAAATAAGGGGTAGTGGTATGTTTAAGAAGCTTAGTGATAAACAGCGCAGAAGGCTGCACAGGAAGATTCATATCCGCAAGTCTATTTATGGAACTGCCGAGCGTCCCCGCATGACTGTTTTCAGGAGCGGACGTAACCTGTATGCGCAGGTCATAAATGATGACGAGGGAAGGACTCTTGCCGCTATCTCGACGCTTGAGAAGGATTTCATAGACCTCAAGGCTAATGTCGCGAGCGCGTCAAAACTGGGAGAGGCTTTTGGTGCCCGCCTTAAGGATAAGAACATCACGAAAATTGTGTTCGACCGCAACGGTTATCTTTATCACGGTGTCGTAAAGGCTCTAGCTGATGGTACCCGCAAGGCCGGGATTGAATTCTAGGAGAGGCTATGGAACGCCAGAATAACAGGGATAAGGACAGGGAAAGAAAGCCCGCTGACGATTTTGTGGAGAAGCTTGTTAAGCTGAACCGCACCTCGGTCACAAAGAAGGGTGGACGCAAGATGGCTTTTTCTGCTCTGACAGTCGTTGGAGATCAGAAGGGTAAGATTGGTTTCGGATACGGAAAGGCCAATGATGTTTCGGAGGCCATCCGCAAGAGCATAGAGAAGGCGAGGGCCAACCTCGTCACGATACCGATGAAGAACGGAACGATTCCCCATGAGGTTATCGGCAAGTTCAATAGCTCTGAAGTGCTGTTGAAGCCTGCCTGCCCTGGTACCGGAGTCAAGGCAGGAGGTGCTGTCCGTGCCGTCATGGATGCTGCTGGGATTACGGACGTTATTTCCAAAGCCCAGGGATCCAGGACTTCCGTGAACGTCATCCGCGCGACCTTTGACGCTGTTTCCAAGATGATGGATGCTGGAAAGGTTTCCAATAGTCGCGGAAAATCACTTAACGATTTGTGGGGCTGATTATGGCGAAGAGATTACGTGTCACGCTTGTCAGGAGCGTGATTGGACAGAAGGCTGAGAAAAAGGCCACGGTCCGCAGCCTTGGGCTTAGGAAGATCAGTTCTTCCAACGAGTTGGACGACAATCCTGCCATCCGTGGCATGGTGAAGTCAGTTTCTCATTTGGTAAAGGTTGAGGAGATAGACTAATGGCTGATTTTGAATTGCATGCTCCGGCTGGTGCGAACAAAAAGAGGCGCATCGTGGGCCGTGGCTCTTCCTCTGGTCGTGGAACGACCGCTGGAAGGGGAAACAAGGGTCAGCAGTCCCGCTCTGGCGGAAAGACGTATGTCGGATTTGAGGGAGGGCAGATGCCTCTCTATCGGCGGATTGCCCAGAGGGGATTCTCCAACTATCCGTTCAAGAAGGTTTATGAGGTGTTCAATCTCCGTGATCTGGAGGCCAAGTATTCTGATGGGGAGACCGTTGACAGGGAGAGCCTTGTCAAGAAGGGGCTCTTGAAGAAGGCTGCGGCTCCGCTCAAGATTCTTGGTGACGGCGATTTGACGAAGAAACTTACTGTCAATGTTGACAAGGTTTCTGCCTCTGCTAAGGATAAGATTGAGAAGGCCGGGGGCAGCGTGACTGTCGCGGCTCCTGCCGAAGAGAAGGCTGACAAATAAGGGTTGGAGTTTTAAATGGCAAACAATCCTGTGGCTAATATGTTCAAGGTTAAGGAGCTGCGAGATCGTATGCTCTTTACCTTGCTCATCCTTGCGATATTCCGTCTCGGAAGTGTTCTCACGATACCGGGAATTGACGCGTCTCTGCTCTTGCAGTACTTCAACAGTCTTGCAAGCGGAGCGGAGAGTGCGTTTGCCAACTATATGGACTTTTTCGCGGGCGGCGCATTCGAGCGTTTTTCTGTGTTCATGCTGGGCGTTATGCCCTACATCTCAACGCAGATTATAATGCAGCTTGCGCTGGTCATCTTCCCGTCGTTGAAGAGGATAGCGCAGGAGGAGGGCGGACAGCAGCGTGTGGCTTGGTGGACGAGGATAGGAACAATTTTCGTCTGCCTTATTCAGTCTTACGCTTTGACCGTGTATGCGGATGCCATAAACCAGCAGGTTCCTGGCGCGATTGCCCTTGACAGCAAGGTCTACTTTGACATCCTCGCTGTCCTGACTGTCACGACAGGTTCTATGATTACCGTATGGCTGGGTGACCAGATTACGGCACATGGAATCGGGAATGGCATTTCCATGCTGATTTTTGCCGGTATTGTAGCACGCATTCCTAGCGCTGTGTACGAGCTCGGCAAGTCGGTTTCTAACGGTGATATAAACATTGTGTTCGTCATCGTTGCTCTCCTTATGTATGTCGTCATCATAGGCCTCGTTGTTTATGAGCAGTCTGGCGAGCGGAAAATTGCGGTTCACTACGCAAAGCGCGTGGTCGGACGCAAGATGTATGGTGGTCAGAACACTTATATACCGTTCAAGATTAACCCATCGGGAGTTATCCCGATAATTTTTGCATCCGCATTCTTGACTTTCCCGCTACAGATTGCGAACAGCTTCTCCAACAGGGCGACTTGGCTTATGAAGCTTTCCGCAGCCTTGAATCCTCTTGGCGTGTGGTATAACGTGATTCAGGTCTTGCTGATTATATTTTTCGCATACTTCTACACCCAGGTAACACTGAACCCCATTGAGATTGCGAAGAATATCCGTGAGAACGGTGGTTCCATTCCTGGAATCAGGACCGACAAGACGGAGGAATATCTTCAGAGGGTTTTGAACCGTCTGATTTTGCCCGGTTCATTGTATCTGGCTGTCATTGCCGTCCTTCCGACGATAATCCAGCTTATCTTCAAATTCCCCTCATCCATAGCCATGCTTATGGGAGGCACCTCGCTGCTCATCCTTGTGGGGGTAGATTTGGATACGATGTCCCAGGTGGAGGCCTTGCTCAAGATGCATCACCATGATGGCTTCACGAGGAAGGGAATAAGGCCCAGAAGCCTGTAAATTTGTATGAATTTAGGGCTAAAGGTCTAGATTAAATTTAGATAATTATGGTATAATTCTTCACCTTTTACAGGTGGAAGCGACATGCTGGATTGTAGTCCATGGCGGGTTACTCCCGCTTCGGACTGCCATGATTCGGCATGAATTGTATCATATATTATTCAGGGGGACTTTTATGAAAGTTAGAACCAGCGTAAAGCCCATTTGCGACAAGTGCAAGGTAATCAGGAGGCACGGAGTAATCCGTATCATCTGTTCGAATCCCAAGCATAAGCAGCGACAGGGTTGAGGAGTAACTGATGGCTCGTATTGCGGGAGTTGACCTCCCAAACAAGCATGTCAACATTGCATTGACGTATATCTATGGTATCGGACGTTCTGCGGCTAATCATCTGTGTGAGATTACGAAAATTGATCCCAACCGGATGATTAACGATTTGTCAGAGGACGAGATGTCTTCCTTGCGTAAGGCGATCGATGATAACTACAAGACGGAGGGACGTCTCCGCTCTGAGATTGGTTTGAATATCAAGCGTCTTATTGACATTGGAAGTTACCGTGGACTTCGCCATAAGAAGGGCCTGCCGGTGCGCGGACAGCGTACCCGCACTAACTCACGCACTCGCAAGGGTAAGAAGAAGACCGTTGCTAACAAGAAGAAAGCATAAGGCGGGGGTAAATAAATTCTATGGCAACAGTAAAGAAGAGAAAGGAAAAGAAGAGCGTATACGAGGGAAATGTATATATTCAGGCGAGCTTCAACAATACCATCGTCACCATTACGGATTTGCGTGGAAACGCTATTTCTTGGGCTTCATCTGGTGGCCTGGGGTTCAGGGGAGCAAAAAAATCAACTCCTTTTGCGGCTCAGACTGTCTGTGAGTCAGCTGTTCAGAAGGCTGCGAGCTACGGAATCCGCGAGGTGCATGTCTTTGTTAAGGGACCGGGAATTGGACGTGAGAACGCCATCCGTTGCCTTGG
>CAMNGY010000211.1 GCA_946538795.1 uncultured Treponema sp. | reverse complement strand
ATGTACGGGGAGGGAAAAGGTGATGCCTGAGGCTTATACGGTGACCGCCTCCGGGCGAAGGATATGCTCCACGTACTGCGGGTCTGCGGACACAACGCGCAAAAGAGAAAGTGCCGCCCCGTCGGGATGTCTGCGTCCCTGCTCCCAGTTGCGGAGTGTCCCCACGCTTACACCCAGCATGCTTGCGAAGGATTCCTGCGTCTTACACGCTTTCTCCCGGATTGCCTTGACATCCACCGGGTCGATGCGGAACACGCGTGAGGGCTGCATCTCCCCCCTGCTGATTTTGACTGCCTGCCGGACGCTTTCCAGCAGCTCGTTGAACGCTTCATCTTTCATTTTAAAGCCCCTGTACGATTCCGTTAACAGTGAAATTATACACCATTGGCGCAGTCTGTCAACGATGCCAGATGACGATGGATGGAGCCGATACGAGGCGGAACGTGTGGCCTGGTACGGTGATCGCGGACATTTTTTCCGAAAAAAATCCCCATCCACGACACTCGTTGTCATGGGTGGGGCGGTAAGATGGTTCTTAGCTTTGAGTACAGATGGAGGTTCAGTATGTAATACAGGATTCTGATAATGTGTGGATGGATGTACAGGTGGTTCATGAAGACTGTAGCTATCTGAGTTTATTGGGGATGCAATAGCTTCTCATGTTGTCAATATGGATTAATGGAGGACAAATAAAAATGGCGACTGTTACAGTAAGCACAAAGGAAGAGTTTGAACGGGCCGTGAATAATAATGAAGACAAGATCATAGTAACTGGCACTATGGCACAAAAAATCATCGATGCTCGAAAGAAAAAATCGGCAGGGAAGAAGATTGGAATAGCTAGTGTGCTTGCTGTGGGAGCAGGGCTTGCATTGGCACCATTTACAGCCGGGACAAGTGCTGTTGCTGCACTAGCAACAACAAGTGCTCTAACAATAGGGGCTGTAACCCTTACTACAGCAGAAGTTATTATAATTTGTGGAACAGCATTGGCTGCACTTGGAATCGCTGCAAGTGTCATCGATAAACTTACGAAAAACTATGATGTAAAGATTACAGCTGGTTCAACAACTGTTGAATGCATAAGAAAAAAATAAATAGGGTTAATTAGTTTTATAGATATAGGAGAAGGTAATGTCTGTTAAAGATGATTTTGCTGAACATCTGGGAAGAAGCTGTCTTGTTGAGAATATTTCTTCTGACGATGTAAGGAAGGCTGTGGAGTATATTGCCCACAATAAAGTCAATGCAAGTGATGTTGTGGGGATATATGATGCTACGTTTTTTGGTTCAATGAAGAAAGGGTTTCTTGTTACAAATGATGCCATCTATTTCTCTTCAAAGAGTAACGAAATTCCATATAACATAATTGGCACTGCTGAAGGTTGGAATAAAGCAGATGCAATGATGGATGGGCATTCTTATTTTACAATATATCATAAGGATTTCAGTACTCCCATTGTCAAACTTCGGGATTCCTATTTGATGGGACCGGCTGGTGACAAATGTGCTGAGTTCTTAAAAGCAGTTTCTTGTTAACTGTAAAGCAGTCCTCCAAAAAAGTTTCCGCCGTCTGTTGTACTGGTATCACCATACTACAAAAAACAGGCGGTAGGAAAGCTCTGGGAACTGTATTGCAACAAAAAATGATGTAAGGAGAATGCAAAATGGACGCTACTGCTATACGGCAACATTATCAGAATGTGAAGGACACGATAGATTCTGCGATGGAATCTACTGAAGGACTCGATGTTAAAGGTGAAGATGAAAACGAATTTCTTGAGGAAGCCCGGAAACAAATCGGCAAGATAAACGATGATTTCAAGAAAGAGATCGACGCCCTTGAGCAGTCGGCTGAATGGGACAAATTCTGCATTGCCTTTTTCGGGGAGACGAACGCAGGAAAATCGACGCTCATAGATACGCTGAGAATCTGCTATGATGAGCAGTCCCGGCTTGAAAGCGTTTTGAGCAACAAGAAGGAATGTAATGACTTGCTGGAGCGGCATTCTGCCGAAATGGAAAAGTCGATAAAAGCTCTTGAAGATATTCGCCGTATGGCTTCGCAAGCAACAAAGCAGATGAAAACGCTGAAAATACGGGCTGTCGTTTCATTCCTGCTTGGTATCTTGATTGGAGCCATACTTGGTATTGTTGTGCCGACAGTTATCAATCTGTGGGGGTAATGTATGAAAACCATTGACGAAACTTTTTCATCTTTGGCAAAAAGTATCGAGACTGCTGTAGAAACTGGAATGTCATTGTCCGAAAAGATACCTCTTTATGGGAGCGTTGACGGGCAGATAATCGGAACCGGGCGGTCAGATTATACAAGGGATGCCAGCGAATACAACCTCAGGTATAATGACAAGCCTTTTACTCTTATAGATATCCCTGGAATAGAAGGCGATGAGTCGAAGTTCGAGGAAATCATAAAAAATTCGGTGAACAAGGCGCATCTCGTTGTCTACGTGAACGGGTCTGACAAGAAACCTGAGCCTAAAACCGTAGAGAAAATAAAGAAATACCTGCGGAATGACACGGACGTGTATTCAATCTGCAACGTACACTTTCCGCCGAAGAAAAGCCGCGACCCCGAGCTTGACCCTTCTTATGAGGAAGAGCTGGGGAAAAAATATGAAAAAGAAGAGAGCGAGCTTCTACCACAGACAGAAAATGCCTTGAAAAAATCCCTCGGGGATAATTTCAAAGAAGGATTCTGCATAAATGGTCTGCTTGCATTCTCTGCCCTTGCGTATAACGCAGAATCAGGGCAGACAACAATTGTACCTGATACCGAAGACAAAATGCTCCGGAGCGGACAGCAGAAATTTATGAATGAGTTCCACGGCGATTTTCCGGCCATGAAGGAACAGAGCCGTATCGACAGGTTGTGCCGGGTAATAGAGGATCATTCTGAGAATTTTGAGCCGTTCATCGTGGAAAGCAACAAGAAGAAGCTCCTTGCCAGCCTGGGCAGGTCAATAGAAATTCTCGATAAGCTGGAAAAGGATGAAGGAGAAAAAGTTGATAACTTCTGCGAAATATACGATGTTATGGCCTCTCGCATTGAGGATGCAAAATATCATTTTGAGAAAGCGATGAAAAGCATTGTACGTGAATCCGTGGAAAGCGTCATAGATGATGAATTGCAGAAGTTTTACGAAGATATAAAGGAGAACAAGGGTAACGTCAAGAAGGAACACTATGAAAACTTCTTCAACAGGGAAAAACTGTCAATTCAAACAGGAATTGAAAATAAGTTCAATAAGTTGTATGAAGAATCCATTTTAAGATTCATGGATTCTTACGAAGAAGCGAAAAAACGCTTTGAACGAGATATCGAGGATGAGATAAAGAATCAGTCGCTTAATCTCAATGATATAGGAAGCCTCGATTTTTCGAAAGTTGTCAAGGAGTTTGATTTTACAGGAAAGGATGCTTTTAATACCACGCTCTCGGTAGGAAGTTTGGCGGCAAGTGGTGTCGCGATAGGTTCCATTGGTGGACCTGTCGGTATGGTAATCGGAGGTATAATTGGTGGTTTAGTAGGTTTTGCTTTTGCTGTTGCGAATTTTTTCATGAGTGAAGATAAAAGGATTCAAAAGGCAAAAGAAAAAGCAAGAGAGCTGTTTGATGGCCTAAAAGAAAGGATTGCTACGCAGATAGAGGAAACGATGTCGCCAGATGAGTTAAGTCGAAAGATAAACGAATTTTACCAAAAAGTCTACTCCGACTGCGAAAAACAAAAGGACAAACTAAAGAAAATCAATAAGGTCATCTCAAATCTCTTATGTGAGATTAGAAATAAGAAATCAAATTTAGAGGAGTTGGAATATGGAAAGCTTTAAAAATTATCTGGTTGAGAAAAAGGTACTGCTTGAGAAAATGGAGCTTCTCAGGGAAAAACTTGAGTCGCTGCAGAAATTTGACATTGATTGCAGCGAGGAGCTGAGGAAAATCGAGCAGACGCTTGCATCGATAGACAAGGAAGAGATTTCCGTTGTACTCGTCGGGTCATTCTCTGATGGAAAAACGAGTGTCGTCGCCGGTTTGCTTGGGGAATCAAAGAAGAATATGAAGATAGACAGCGACGAATCATCTGATCAGCTTGAAATATACAGGCCGAGCACCCTGCCAGAGAAATGCATGATAGTTGACACTCCCGGACTCTTCGGAGACAAGGAGAAGGAGCAGGACGGAGAAACAGAGAAGCTATCTGACATAACGAAAAAATACATCGATCAGGCGAACCTTATCCTGTATGTAGTTGAGGCAAAGAACCCTATAAAGTCAAGCC
>CAMNGY010000210.1 GCA_946538795.1 uncultured Treponema sp. | reverse complement strand
ACGCGCTGTCGCTCCTGAACGAAGGCGGAACTCTGTATTTCTCCACGAACAGCCGCCGCCTGAAATTCGACGGAGACAAACTTCCACAAAAACCGGACGGAAGCCCGCTCTACAATGCGGAGGACATCAGCCAGCGGACTATAAGCGAGGACTACCGCAACCAGAAAATCCACCGGGTCTGGAAGATTACCGAAGCCTGAGACAAATTCTAAGGAGGCCTTATGGCAGACATCCACGTTTTTCCCGATGCACCGGAAGGAACGCCGGAAAGCAAGTTCGTGCACCTGCACGTCCACTCGGACTACTCGCTCCTGGACGGGGCGAGCAAGCTGGACACCCTGATTGCCCGCGCCAAGGAGCTGAACATGAAGGCACTCGCGATCACCGACCACGGCAACATGTTCGGCGTGCTGAACTTCGAGCATATCTGCCATGCAAACGGAATCAACCCGATATGCGGCGAGGAGTTCTACGTCGCGGAAGGCAGCCACACGGAAAAAAACGAAGTCCCCTACTCCCGCAACGGCAAAAGCTCATGGTACTACCACCTCATCCTCATCGCGATGAACGACACGGGCTACAAGAACCTCTGCTGGCTGTCTTCAATCGCATTCACCGAGGGAATGTACTACAAGCCCAGGATTGACTGGGAGCTTTTGCAGCGTTACCACGAGGGGCTCATCTGCCTCTCCGCCTGCATACAGGGAGAGGTGCCCAAGGCCCTTCTCTTCGGTGACGAAGAACGTGCCTACGAGACCGCCCGCAAGTACAAAGAATTGTTCGGCAAGGACCACTACTACATAGAGCTGCAGGACCACGGGCTTGAGGACCAGAAGGCGGTCGCCCCCAAACTGATAAAGCTCGCACGGGACCTGGACATCCCCCTCGTCGTGACGAACGACATACACTACTGCCGGCAGGACGACGCGGAGGCACAGGACGTGCTCGTCTGCATAGGAACAAAGAAGCTGCGCAGCGACCCCAACAGAATGAAATTCCAGGGTGACCAGTGGTACATGAAGACCGAGGAGGAGATGCGGCAGCTCTTCCCTGACTGCCCGGAGGCAATCGACAACACGCTCAAAATCGCCTCCATGTGCAACCTGACGATCCACCAGTACAAGACCCAGGAGCTCAAGGACACCCTGCCCGTTTACCAGATACCCAAAGAGTATGTCTCGCAGGATGCCTTCGTCCTGCACCTGGTCGAGGAAGGACTGCGGAAGCGCTACGGCGACAGGCTCAAGGATCCCGAGGACTGCAAGATGATCGTGGACCGGGCGATGTACGAGCTGAACGTCATCTTCACGATGGGCTTCTCCGGCTACTTCCTGATCGTCTGGGAGTTCATCAACTGGTCCAAGTCCCTGTACGACGAGCGCAAGAAAGAAGCCAAGCACTACATACCCATCGGGCCGGGGCGCGGTTCCGGCGCGGGTTCCCTCGTCGCATACGCGATGACGATCACCGACATTGACCCATTCCGCTTCAAGCTGATTTTCGAGCGATTCCTGAACCCCGAGCGCGTATCCATGCCGGACTTCGACGTGGACATGGACTTCGAATTCCGCGAGGAGATAATCAAGCACACCGAGGACTGGTACGGCCTGCCCCAGGTAGGCCACATCGTCACATTCGGTACGGAGAAGCCCAAGGCTGTCATAGCGGACGTGGGCCGCGTGCTGGACATCCCGCTTAACGAGGTCGCGATGCTCAAGAAGTGCGTGCCGGACAACCCAAAGGCAAAGCTCTCCGACGCGTTTACCCCGCCCGACGAGAAGCACCCAGACAACGGGCAGCTGATTCCCTACAAGGACGACCCGCGCTATCAGGATCTCTTCCGCCTCTGCTTCAAGCTTGAGAACGTGAACCGCAACACGGGCCTGCACGCGTCGGGCATGGTCATCGGCAAGACGGCCCTGCCCAACTGGGCACCGGTATTTAAGGACGCGAAGACCGGCAAGGTCGCAGTCCAGTACACGATGGACATCATAGAGCCATGCGGCCTGGTCAAATTCGACTACCTGGGGCTCAAGACCCTCTCGCTCATACGATACGCCGAGGACATAATCAACAAGCACCGGAAGGAGGGCGAGCCGGAGTTCCGCGCGGACCAGGTAAGCGAAACAGACTCCAAGACATTTGACCTCTTCTGCCGTGGCGACACGGTCGCGGTTTTCCAGTTTGAGTCACCGGGCATGCAGAAAATCCTGCGGCAGGCAAAGCCCCGCTGCATCGAGGAAGTCGTCGCCTTGAACGCCTTGTACCGGCCCGGCCCGATGGACTACATTCCCCAGTACATCGAAGGCAAATGGAAGCCAGAGACAATCCACTACCCCGACCCCTGCCTGGAAGGCATTCTCAAGGAGACATACGGGGTCATGGTCTACCAGGAGCAGGTCATGCAGGTCGCCCAGAAAATCGCGGGCTTCTCTCTGGGAGGGGCGGACATGCTGCGCCGCGCGATGGGAAAGAAGAAGCTCAACGTCCTGATGGACAAGAAGAAGGAATTCGAGGACGGAGCCGTCAAGCAGGGATTCACCAAGGAGCACGCCGACGACATCTTCGAGATAATGATTCCATTCGCGGGATACGGCTTCAACAAATCTCATGCGGCGGCATATTCCGTCCTTGCATACCGCACGGCATGGCTCAAGGCCAACCGGCCCGCCGAGTTCATGGCGGCGAACCTCACCAACGAGATCACATCCACTGACAAACTCCCGGAATATATAGAAGAAGCCCGCAAGATGGGTATAGAAGTAGATCCGCCGGACGTGAACCGGTCTGATGAGGTCTTTGACGTAGTGGACGGCAAGATCGTCTTCGGCCTTATGGGAATAAAAGGCATGGGCCAGGGATCTGCTGAGATGATTGTTGAGGAGCGCAACAAGAACGGCCCCTACAAGTCCTTCCTGGACTTCATTGACCGGCTTAACGGAACAGAGATAAACAAACGAGTCCTTGAATGCCTCATCAAGACCGGCGCATTCGACAAGTTGGGACAAAACCGGGCAACGCTGCTGGCCAACTGTGAGGCAGTGATGAAGTATGAGGAGAAAAAGAAAGCCGGGAGTGAGTTCGGGCAGGCAAGCCTCTTCGGAGATGCGGGCATACAGGAATTCGAGGATTATAAATTCGAGGAAGTAGAGGCCCTGCCTCGCATGGATGAGCTGAACATGGAGAAAGAGCTGATCGGCTGCTATGTCTCAGGCCACCCGCTCGACAGCTGGCGCAAGCTCATCGAAAGCTGCGCGACAGTGAACAGCGAGAACATCGAGCGGCTCGGCAAAGAGGACAAGGCCCTCAAGGACTCTCTCGTGGCGAGCGGACAGAAGCCCTGGCAGATGAAGAACGTCGGCAAGAGCCATATCGCCATCGGAATGGTGCAGGGCATCCGTACCATTATGACCAAAAAGGGTGAGCAGATGTGCTTCGCAAAGCTTGCCGATTTCAAGGGCGAAATAGAGATAACGTTCTTCCCAAAAGTCTGGGAAGAACTTAAGGGTAACATACAGGATGGAGGGGTATATGCTCTCAAGGGAAAGGTGGACGGCAGCCGAGAGCAGCCGAGCCTGCTCGTGGACAGCATGGAGGATCCCAAGACGCTCGGCGAGCGGGCAATAAAGGAGCTTCACATAGAGTTGGAAAGCGGCTTCTCCAATGCGGGTGACATAGCCCCCTTAAAAGACATTCTTCTTGGAACGCCAGGAAACTGCAATGTTTTCTTCCACCTGGACGTAAATGGGAAAAGCTACATAATCAAAGGAAACACACAGATGCTGGCACCTGGCGGGCCAGAGTTTATGCAGCAGATACGCAACCAGCCTCTGGTCAAGGAAGTGTGGGTGGAATAAGGCCGGATAGCATTTTCAAGATGACAAGCATCTTCGAGCTGCTTCTCTCGCAACTTTCAAATCACAAGTTCATAAAAAAAGCCGGGAGCATCGCCAACAATGGCAAAGCTTCCGGCTTTTTTGTCGCATCGGACTTCAGCTTAAGGCAGGCGGAATCGCTCCGTCCGCCCTATGCTTAATTAGTCCTTTGACTTGGGTTTGCGGCCCCTCTTAGCTCCGGTCGTAGCCTTCGCTGCAGACTTGCGCCCCCTGGTAGAAGTCTTCTTCTCTGCCTTGGCAGAGGCGCGCTTGGCAGTTCCCCTAGTGGACTTCTTTGCAGCACCACGAGAAGAAGTCTTCTCTGCAGCCTTGCGTCCACGGGTAGAAGTCTTCTCTGCAGCCTTGCGGCCGCGCTTTGCAGGAGCCTTCTCTTCCTTACCAGCCTTCTCGGCCTTGATGACGGCCTGAGCACCGG
>CAMNGY010000209.1 GCA_946538795.1 uncultured Treponema sp. | reverse complement strand
GGAAGGCAGTGCGACCTCCACGCCGAAGTTCCCGCCCGTCAGCAGTTTGCTCGCCGATTCGACGGGGATGATGATATAGGAGTCGTTGGCCGAGCCGTTGACCACATCGCCAATTCCGAAAACGTTCCCGATTATCAAGAAATTCCAGAGCGTGTGGGCCAGCGCGCCGGGCCATATTGAACCGGATTTGAGGGCCATCAGCGTGAACATCACCGCGACTGAGGAGCCCGCCAGGACAAGCAACGTCAGGTCCGTCAGGTCGAAGGACTGCATGTTCATGATGTGCACGCATGCGAACAAAATCGCAGGGACGATGACTGCAGTCTTTTCTCCCAGGCTTTTCTTCATGTAACGGAAAATCATACCCCGGAAGACCAGCTCCTCCGTCACCCCGGCAGGAAGCCCCACGCAAAAAAATCCGTAAAGCAGGGAGGAAGAGAGCCCGCCCTCTTTCGCCACATAGGCTTTCCCCGGCAGCACGAGGGTGTAGAAGGCAAGCACCAGGAGCGGCAGCAAAAGCGGGACGGCGATCCATGAGAAATCAAATCCCCTGAGCTTTATGCCCAGGCTCTCCGCGTCAATTTTCAGGATTTTCTCCGAGACGGCCCATGCCAGCAGCAGCGTCACGAGGATTCTTATGACGCATGGGACGACGAGCCCCATGTTCTTGTCCGCGATGAGCGAGCTCAGGATATGTTGCGAAAAGCTTCCCGCCAGGAAGACGGCGACAGACAAGGCGATCACCGCTATGTTCCTGACAATGTCCTTTACCAAATCCACGGGCCTCATGATAGTTCCGTTTTCACCGCCATGTCAAGGGCAGGAATCAAAGGTTCCAGGCAACCCCTCCTCATTATCGCTTCAAGGACTGCAAGCTGTATTGCAGGATCCCGTAATGGTCAAAGGCCATCGCGTCCTCCCGTATGGAACCCAGCTCCACCCAGTTCGCATACAGCGCGTCGCTGTTTGCGATAGGCTTGACGTCATCCTCCTTTATGACGACTTTGTACGCGACGCTTATCACCCAGCCGCGCGGGTCGCGGTTCCTCGTGCTCGTGATCTTCACGAGGTTTTCATTCGTAATGCTCAGAGAAACCGACGTTTCCTCCAGCAGTTCCCGCGAGGCCGCGGCTTCTACCGTCTCATCCGTCGGAACATAAAAACCGCCCGGCAAGGCAAGCTTGTTCACAAACGGATGGTCCGCCCTGTTTATCAGCAGGATTTTGGAACAGTCCTGGTTAAAAATCAAAAGGTCAACGGCGACAGACGGCGCGTCGAATTTTTTCCGGTCGTATTTCTCCAGATAGATGCTCTCGCCCTTCTTGTCATCGAGGATCCTGTCGGACATCGCGAACATCTCAACGATGCTCCGCTGGCTGTAGAACAGCGGGATGATTCCATACAGATGGGCCGCGCCATAATCGGTGAGCATGAAGGTGTCTTCATCGACGAACTCCATGAGGTAGTTCTTGATGAGGAAGTCTATCTGCCCTTTGTATACGTCCTTAAAATCCTCGTTGAATCTGGCCCTGTACGCTTTGAGCGAGATATAGCCGAAGTAGAACATGACGGACAGGGCCTTCGCGCGGACTTCCTCAACCGGCATGTCGGCGATGTCGTTGATGGGCAGTACGTTCCTGTCCAGCGAGTCAAAGTATTTGTCCAGCTTGTGGTCGGCACATCCCAGGTTGTATGCGAGGTAGCTTCCGACAAAGGACTGTACGCCCAAACCGAAGCCGATGTAGGAAGTCGCGTTCACCACCCGTGTCGTCAGGTAGCTGGAAGTCCCCAGGTCACCCGGAATCTTGCTGAAGGTGTTTTTGCCGTTGTTCGCAAGGTAGCCGGCCTCTTTCAAAAGCCTGTAGGCGATGTCGTACTGGCGGTTTATCTTGTACAGGGTCACGCCCTGGGACTCCGCCTCAAGGGAAGTGCCCTTGTACCGGTTCCTGTACAGGGTTATGAACTCAGGCTTGAGGGCAATCGTGTACTTTATCGTGTTGGCAAAATCCTCGTCGGACTGGTTGAGGAATCCGTACATCAGGTCGATGTTCAGCCGGTCAAAACCGGCGGCGCGTATATTTTCAACCGCCTTCTCATAAATTGACTTTGAGCCTTCGCGGCCCAATGACTCCAGAAGCTTTTCCGAGACAGTCTGGAAGCCCATGGATATGCGGTTATACCCCAGGTCCTTTATTGCCCTGAGCTTTTCGATGTCCTTGGAAGCTATGACCGGCGTGGTCTCGATGCTCAGGTACATCTTGTCCTGAAGGTTGAACCTTTTAATTGAGTCAGTGATGCGTTTCAAATTTTCAGTGGAAAGGAATGCGGGAGTACCGCCGCCCAGGTCATAGCCGACGACCGGCTTGTCCTTTACGATTTCCCGGTACAGTTCGATTTCCTTGAGAAGATAGGACACATAGCTGTCCTGAATTTCATCCGTCGGCTTCTCATTCAGCACGACATATTCACAGAATCTGCACCGTGACTGGCAGAAGGGGACGTGGACATAGAGGCAGATTTCCTTCTGGGCCTCGATGTTACGCTTTACAAGCGCGTGGATTTCATCTGTGTCGTGCAGCTCATATTCCCGCAGGGACGTCGGCCTCAGAGGGTATGCCGTGTTGCAATAGTGATGGAATTTTATTCCCCTCTCAAAGATTTCCCTGTACTGCATACATATTCCTCCTTATACAGTTGTTCCTTTATACAGTTGCTTTGTTCGATATGGAAGTTGATGTCGTTTCGCCTCATGCAGGTTTTCGGCTACACCGCCCCGATTGCTTCTCTCGCGTCCGGTCGAATCACCTAAACGGGCTTATCGGCCTGTACCCTTTTCCCAGGTACGGCTCTATATACTGCGACTTTAACTCCCCGGTTATAGCCCCCTGTGAGTTCAGCTGGTAGCAGTTTGTATCCGTAATCTCGTCCTCGTATTGAACTCCGCCGCTGGTCACGCAGAAGAGGTATATGTGGTTCTCATCGCTCCCTGCCATGAGCGCATCATCGTCTCCGGGGAACGCGTAATTTGACGATTCATACTGGTTTTCCATGGAGAACAAAACCTTGTCCTCGTTTTTTGACGTGTAGAAATACGCGTGTGAGAAGTCCTGCTTCATGAACTCCGGCTGCGGAATCTTTCTTCCGTTCTTGTAGACTATGATGTCCTCCGGGTATGTGAACGAAAGGAACACTGCTTCGTTTCGCTGCCGAAAAAACACGTAGTCCGTTACTCCGTTTCTATCCAAATCGCAGACGACCGTGGTTGTCGCAATATACTTCCCGTAGATCCAACCTGTTTTCCCGTCATGGAATTCTATCTTCGTCCAATAGAATCCATAGTTGCCGTCGATCGCTTCGGATGTGCCGAAGCTGATCACCTTCACTTTTTCCCCGACGTACAGCCTGTCGATTTTGCTGCCGGCCATTCCCTGCTCGTCGCGGACGTTTATCGGCTCGTCACAAATATAGTATTCTTTGCCCGCATTGTATTGCGGCTCCGGGCCCCACGAGAAAAGCTTTGCCAGGCCAGTAACAAGAAGTAAAAATGTAACGGCTGCTTTCTTCATTTTTGATTCGTCCGCCACAGAAGCTATTCGCTTCCTTCAGAAAGGACGATGCGGAAGCCTATGAAGTCCACTCCGTGGGAAGCATAGTAGTAGGTTCTGTTTGAGAACCTGCTGGCAAGGCTGCTGTGGATGCTGCCGAAATACCAGCTTCCACCCCGGAAATAGCGGTTGGTGAGGTTGTTCGCCCACGGATCCCAGACCCACTCCCAGACATTGCCGCTCATATCATACAGGCCGTAGCCGTTCGCTTTCTTCTGCGCCACCGGGTGCGTCATGTGGTCGCTGTTGCCGGCATACCAGCCCACCTCGTCGATGCTGTCGCTTCCAGAAAACCGATATTCCTCTCCGCCGCAAGCAGCAGCACGGAAAACAAAACGAACAATTTCCTCATGATGTTCTTTCTCATGTTAAGCCTCCATAGCTCTCGTGTCCAAGACAACCGCCACGGCGGCGACCAGATTGTCCACCATAGCATAGCATTTTTTTCAATTTATTGAAACAGGTCTTCCTGCTTTCCCTTGCCTCGCATCGCCCGGAGCAGACTCTCTCACTTCCCGTACACCTGATAGACGGAGGCTACGCTCTCGAAGCGGGCCCCGTAGGCATCATAGCCGATATCCCGATCGTCCCGTGACTGTAGAAAAACAGGGGCTTTTGTGCTATGATGCTTTCCATGGAAGGACGCTTTCTGCCGATAGGCATACAGGACTTTGAGGACCTCCGCAAGCGCGGCTGCATATACGTGGACAAGA
>CAMNGY010000208.1 GCA_946538795.1 uncultured Treponema sp. | reverse complement strand
CCCCCTTTTCCCCCGTGTAGGTGGACGTAGCCTGGGCGGCTATGAGAGGTATGCCCGCCGTGAGCGAGAAGAGGGCGCATACGGCCATTTTCTTTATATTGCCGGAAAGTAAAGACTTCATACTTCATCTATTTTCGGCTGGAAAAACGTTTTTCTGTACCGGACTGAAGTCCCTTCCGTGCCGGGATGCGGCGCAGTTCTGTCCGGGATACGGCTTAGTCTGTACCAGACTGAAGCCCGTTCCGTGCCTGGGGCTGTGCCGGGGCTTGTTTGTCACGGCGATTTCGGCTATTATTATGTATTATATGGAAGAGATTCTTTCGTTCGCACGGGGGCTGGCTGATTCCCCGGCCTTCCGGGGCAGGATGCTTTTTTCTGAGGACCTGGCACCGCGTACCACGATGAAAGTCGGCGGAAAGGCTTCGGCTCTTGCAATCCCCGAGGACATGCAGTCCGCGGCCTATGCTGCCTGTTCGGCCCGCAGGGCGGGCCTGCCTCTGTTCGTTCTGGGCGGGGGAAGCAATATAGTCGTGAGCGACGGAGGGCTGGATGCCCTGGTCATCTCGCTGGAGCGGCTGGACGGAATCTCATTCGCTGACGGCCTTCTTACCGTCGGGGCGGGTGCAAAATTCGATGATATTATAGAATTCTGCGCCAAAAACTGCTTGAACGGCCTGTCTTCGTTCGCGGGATTGCCGGGAACTGCCGGCGGGGCCGCCTACATGAACGCGCGTTGTTACGGAGTCAGCGCGGGTGACCTCATAGACAGCGTGTGCTACGTTGATTTGGACGAAATCAAAGAAGAAAAACACTTTGCAGATGATTTTGCACTTGCGAACTTGGCAAAAGTGTATCATAATAAGAAGGGCGAGTGGGCTTACAAGAAGTCCCCCTTCCAATCGTTCTGCTCCCTGATTCTCTCCGTGACCTTCTGCGTGGAGGCATTGGAAAGGTCTGCGGGCAACGAGGATTTGATCCGCTCCGAAGCTGCCGGCTTCGTTGAGGACAGGAGGAGCAAAGGGCACTTCCGTGCGCCTAGTGCGGGAAGCGTGTTCAAGAATGACAGGAGCTTCGGCAAACCATCGGGGCAACTGATTGATGAGGCGGGGCTGAAAGGCCTGTCCGTAGGCGGGGCGCAGATTGCCCCCTGGCACGGCAACTTCATCATAAACAAAGGCTCCGCGACCGCAGGGGACATAAAGGCCCTTGTGGACAGGGCGAGGGAGGCGGTCAGGGGTATGACTGGCTTCTCGCTTGAGACGGAGATTATTTTTGTATGAGGGCGGTGCGGGTTTGCACCGATAATAAAAAACGGTAAACAGGTTATTATAGGATATAGAAATGTTACAGCTTTCTTTTGTGAAATTTACGGCAGGCTCTTACCTTCTGGTTGAGGGCACGGACTCTAATGATCGCTTTTACATCATCCAGACCGGCAAGGTAAAGTGCTACCATGAGATGCCGGTTCCCGGGGCGTCCGTAAAGAACCTGGGGCCAGGAGACTTCGTGGGAGTTATACCCTGTATGTCGGGCCATTCCCAGACCGAGACGGTTACGGCTTTGACGGACGTGACTGCTATAGTTGTCCGCCACGACCAGTATCCTGAGCTTATCAGGACCAACAACGCGATAGCGATGAAGATAATCCGCTACTTCGCCCGTGAGATGAGGCTTCTGAACGACACCAGGACCAAGATTACCCTTAAGAAGGCCGCCACGGACACGCCGGAGGAGTTGTACAACATAGCGGAGTATTACAATGAGCAGGGCAGCCTGAACATTGCTTCCTACGCCTATTACCAGTATCTCAAGCGTCTTCCCGAAGGCATGCACGTGGAGGCTGCCAAGAAAGCTTTGGTCAGGCTCAAGGGCAAGGCCAATCCCGTGTACCTTGAGTCCACGCCTGACCTTGTGCGCAGCTATCCGATAGACTCCATGATTTTCGCTGACTGCCAGTACGGCCCGGATATGTTCATCATTCAGGAGGGTACGGTAAAGATTACCAAGGTCGTGGAAGGGCAGGAGGTCATCCTGGCCATGCTCAAGAAGGGCGATATGTTCGGCGAGATGGCCTTGCTGGACAGCAAGCCCCGGTCTGCGTCTGCGATTACCCACAGCGACTGCAAGGTCATGGTCGTCAACGCTTCCAACTTCAACATGATGGTAACGGGACAGCCGGACTTCATAGCCCGTTTGTCCACCATGCTTGCGGACCGCATCTGGTCCATGTACCGCCAGTTGCTCAACGGCCAGCTTACGGACAGCCGCGAGCGCATGATAGACATGCTGGCCCTGCAGCTGGAGATGCGCAAGGTTCCCTTTGAGAAGGGCGCGCCTTTCCAGACGGACTTCACCCCGCAGGATCTGGTCAACCTGGCCGGAATAGAGGCTGCCCAGCAGAAGCAGGCCATTTACGCCCTCTTCTCTGACCAGAACATCAAGGTCAGGGGCGGTAAGATACAGGTCCCTGATGTCATGGAACTGGAGAAGCAGGCCGCTTTCTACCGCAAGTCCATGAGCCGCAGGGCCGCCAAGCAGTAATCGGAGGCGCACGGAGAATGAAAATCGGGATTCCTGTCTTTAGTTTTCTTTTCCTCATCCTGGCGGGCATGCCGCTTGCCGCTCAGAACGGGTTTACGGCTTCCGTTGAGCAGGATGGGAGCTCCGTGACCGGAACGATTTCGGGCGAGGCAGGTTCTGCTTCCGTAACCATCTCTGGCCCCACCAAGGGCGACATAGCCACCAGGGAGAAGGGGGGCGTGAACCCGGCTACCGGGAAATCCACGGAGTCCGTGCAGGCTCCTCCCAGTTCCTTCGGCAATGTTTCCATAGGCATGGACATAGAGAGCGTCAAGAAGGCCCTGTTGGCGGACAGAAGGTTCGGCTACAGGGGCGAACGCGATGTATCTCTGCTTGCTGGTGAGAATAACAAGCTCATAGAGACCGATGCCGCGCGCTATTCGCCTTCCCCCTACTTGGACAGGTGCTGGTTCCAGTTCGTTGACGACAAGCTGTACGTGATGAGCATAAACCTGAATCAGGAGAAGCTGGATCATTATTCCGTGTTCAGCTCCATGTGCGAGAAATACGGTGCCCCCACGACCATGAATCCGGAGAAAGCCGAGTGGGTTTCCGACAGCATGATTGTGGACTTGGAGCGCCCCCTCTGCATAAAGTACACTGACAAGAAGGTTTTCGACAGGATTCAGGCTGAGTCTGGGGTGGAGGAGACCGTCGCGGAGCAGAACCGCGAGCAGTTCCTCCTGGGAATCTAGCCCCCTATGGGAAAGCTCAACATCCCTGCCTTGTGTTTCCGCCGCAAGCCGGCCTGCGTTTTCCTGCTTGCGGTATTTTTCTTTCTCCTTCCATCCTTTCTTTCCTGCGACAGCCGTAAATACAAGCTGCCCGTTGAAGACCTGTGCATAATCCGTTCTGACGGGGAGCAGGTCACGGTTCGGGCTGAGCTTGCCGTAAAGGCCGAGGAGAGGAACTGGGGGTTTATGGAGCGCAAGGATATTCCCGACGGGACGGGAATGCTTTTCGTGTTCGAGAGGGACCAGGTCCTGAGCTTCTGGATGAAGAACACCCCGCATCCGCTTTCAATAGCATACATAGACTCCAAGGGCGAGATAGCTGACATACTGGACATGACCCCCTACAGCCTGGAGAGCATACGGAGCAGCAGGTCCGTGCGCTATGCGCTGGAAGTCCCGCAGGGATTCTTTGCGGCCAACGGTATTTCCGTGGGCGACAGGGTATCATGCCGGGATGGGCGTGCCCTGAAGGAAATCCCGCGTTAGCATTTTTACCTTTGTCCTGTTTCCTTTGGCCGTGCGATTTGTTAATATGCTGGGGCCTCCTTGAAACCGGGCACGGCCTTTTTTTGAAGAACAAGATTTACAGGGGAAAATGATGAAAAAGTCTCTTTTGGCGGGGGTTATGGCTCTTTTTATGGCGATCCCTGTCCTTGCAGGGGAAAAGCTGTCCGACTACACGCTTCAAAAGTACCAGGATTTCACCGGCAACAGGATCCGGTGGACCTGCATCACCGACAACAACGTGATTCTGTCCGAGATAGATGCATTCATCGCCGATGTGTACCGGGAGCTGCCGTACAAGGCGCTGGACTACGAGCAGGAGAGGCTTTTCTGGGAGAGCAACTACCAGGTGGAAACTTTCTGCTACATCTTTGCGGTGGAGGACCTGGACCTGAAGGAGGTCCGCCTTGCCCTCAAGGACCTGATGAAGAAGGATGAGGAGTTCATCTCCTCGCATGAAAAGATGAAGGGGCCGAACGGCGGTGTTGCCCCCCAGATGTACAT
>CAMNGY010000207.1 GCA_946538795.1 uncultured Treponema sp. | reverse complement strand
CAATCACCTGTATCCTGCTGAGCAGATTTGGAACCCGCTGTACCTCGTCAATGATACATGGAAGCGTCAGCAAGGCAAAAATGGAACAAAAACCAAGTTGAACTTGGGATTTGTTCCATTTTGGCAAGGCTGTCTGCATGACCGCCTGCCGCAGGCTGTGAGCGGGCGGGAAAGGGCTGAATGCCGCTCGTCAGCCCGCCGTCAGGCTGCCTTCTGGCGATACAGGCCGTTTTGCTGAAAATTCTTGACAGACGAACAAAATGCGGAAAATGTTCCTGTCAGACGAACAAAATGGCGTTTTTGTTCTTGACAGACGAACATTTTGGCAATAGAGTGGAATTATGGCGATTACAGAGACTGTGGACGGCCTTCGGGCGGTCATGGAGCGCAAGCTTGCCGCCCTCCCTGAGCGGGTGAGGCTCTGGACATCAGAATATACTCAGAAAAACAGCATTCCCCGGAATATGCTTTTGACCGGCCAGAGGGGGACGGGAAAGACAACCTTCCTGCTGCACCATGCCCGCCTTTCGGGCGAGCGGATGCTGTATTTTTCCGCCGACAGCCCCCGCCTTGCTTCCGAAAGCCTGTACGACCTGGCGGCGGAAGCCTTCATGCAGGGCTATGGCGGTGTCATAATCGACGAGGTGCACTTTGCCCGCGACTGGAGCCGCTGCCTCAAGTCCCTGTATGACGATTTCCCTAACAGAAAAGTGTGGGCCAGCGACTCTTCCGCCCTGGTTCTGCGGGCCGGGACTGCGGACTTGTCCAGACGCTATGTCTTTGTCCGCATGCCCCTGATGTCGTTCAGGGAGTTCTTTTTTTTGGAGACAGGGAATGTCTGTGCTCCTGTAAATCCGTTCGACGGCGAGCTTTCCGGGAAGCTCCCCGTGCAACCCGATGCGGGACTTCTTGGCCTGTTTGAGGAATATAAGCGGTTCGGCACCCGCCCTTTTTATATGGAAGGGAATTACGAAGAGCGCAGCCTGGCCCTGCTGGAAAAGACCTTGAATTCTGACGTGCCGTTCTTTGTGCCGAGCATAACGGACGACAACATCCGGCTTATGACTGCCGTCGTGGGGACGCTGTCCGCCGCGAGCATTCCCCGGCTGCAGGTACGCTCCCTCTGCTCCGACTGGAACGTGAGCGCGGACAAGCTGTACCAGCTGCTTGCGGTCATGGATGCCGTCGGTGCCCTGCGGATGGTCCGCTTCCAGAACGACAGCAAGGCCAAGAGCGCGGGTGCCAAGCTCTTTCTGGCCGACCCCTGCCTGTATTCCGTCCTGCACGGCAACACCGGGAGCCAGCGGGAAGCCTTTGTCACCGCCCTCCTGGAGGACGCGGGCTTTTCCGTGCATGCCTGCCGCGACGAGACGGAGGGCGACTTTATGGTTTTGAAGGCCTCCGGGCCGATTGCCAGGGGAAACGAAGCCCCGCTAAAAATTGAGGTCGGCGGCAGGAACAAGGTGCTCAAGAAGTCTGACTGGGTAATCAGGGACGGAACGGATTACCCGACTGATAAAGTCATCCCCCTCTGGCTGCTGGCGATGATGTGGTAGGGGGCATTCTGATAGCTGAAGGGCAGCCGGGAAAGTTCGTTGGCCTGCCGTCCTTGGAAATTCGCGCGACAAAACGTTAGGTGTCCTCGCGGGGCCGGGCCTTTGCGGTGTGCAGTCCTGGCCCGGCTTCCCTCGCCGCCATCCCCGGCGTTGCGGCGGCAAAAGCGGAAAAATATGGCCCCGCCGTGTTCGCCGTGCTGAATGGCAATGAGGCGTGAGGGCGGGCTGTTCGGGAATTATCTGGTAATCTGCCGGATTCTATGCTATAGTATGATGAGCGTTGAGTACAGGAGGTTTGCTATGCCCTATGCTGCTGTTGCGGAAAAGCTGAAGGCTGTCCCAGATTGTTATATGAAAGAGGTATCGGAGTTCATTGACTTCCTGCTGTTCAGAAGCAGGGAAGAGGCTCCCATGAACGGGCTGGATGAGGCGATTGCGGAGGTCGAGCGCGGAGAGGTGGATGTGTATCATTCATTCGAGGACTTCAAGGCGGCAATGGCTTGAAAGGAGAGCTCCATACCGCAAAATCGTTCCGCAGTTATTATAAGAAGCTGTCCAAGAGCGAAAGCGATGCGGCGGACTTTGTTATCAAGCAGCTTTTGGAGGGGAAGATCTTGGATTCGAAGTATCGGGACCATGATTTGCAGGGGAATTATAAAGGTTACAGGGAGTGCCATGTTTTCCCGGATTTGCTCTTGGTGTATAAAAGACTGATTACTGGGGAGCTTCTTATCCTGACGGTTTATCGGATTGACTCTCACACGAATATCTTTGACATCAATAAAAGCCAGAAAAAGAAATGAAGAGTGAGGGCGGGCTGTTCGGGCGGATTACGGACATTGACAACCTGCACCGGGCCTACTACAAGGCATCCCGCCGGAAGCTGCTGTCTGCATGACCGCCTGCCGCAGGCTGTGAGCAGCCGGGCAAGGCCTGGAAAGGGCAGTTTCAAAAGTCCTAGGTAACGTGTTGCAAGCATCACTATTGCCGCGGACTTTTTGAAACTGGCTCCAGATGTTCTGCTTGCGCCAAAAAGTGACGGCACCATGTAGGAATTAAGGCTTTGCGAAGCTTTGTTTCTGGCCGCTATTTGGCTTTGCTGGCTACAACTCTCATTGATTCAGTGACAAAAAGCTTAAAGTTCGGGTGACAAAAAGCTTAAAGTTCGGGTGACAAAAAGCTTGAAGTTCGCGGGGCCTTTTCGGTGCGTAGTTCCGCCGGACGCATCGCCGTGCCTGCCCCTAGCTTTTTTCCGCAAAATCCTGTACCCTATAAGAACCCCGGAATCACCCGGCCCGGCGCAAACTGCCGCTCTGCCAGGCTTTCGGCATGAATAAGGATTCTATATGACAGATTTGAAATACAAGCGGAACTTCTGCATTACCGCCCACATTGACCACGGCAAGTCCACGCTCGCTGACCGCCTGATTCAGAAGGCGCGGATCATCGACGACCGGCAGATGAAGGACCAGATCCTTGACAGCATGGACATTGAGCGGGAGCGGGGCATCACGATAAAGAGCCAGGCCGTCACGATTCCCTACCATGCCAAGGACGGGCACGACTACGAGCTGAACTTCGTAGACACGCCCGGCCACGTTGACTTTTCCTACGAGGTCAGCCGGGCCATCGCCTCCTGCGAGGGGGCACTCCTGCTGATTGACGCGACCCAGGGGGTGGAAAGCCAGACCGTCAGCAACATGTACCTGGCCCTTGAGCAGGATCTGACGATCGTGCCGGTCATAAACAAGATTGACCTTGCGAGCGCGGACGTTGAGTCCACGAAAAAGCAGATAGACCACGACCTGGGGCTGGATTCCGCCGATGCCGTGCTGGTCAGCGCGAAGACGGGGCAGGGTGTGGACGAGCTTTTGGAGGCAATCGTCCAGAAGTTCCCGCCGCCCGAGGGCGATGCGGAGGCTCCGCTTCAGGCCCTTATCTTTGATTGCCACTACGATGAGTACCGGGGCGTCGTCGTCCACATCCGCGTCATGCAGGGACGTGTCAAGGAAGGCGACGTCATCCGCCTGATGGGGCGCAATGCCGACTACAAGGCCGAGCAGATCGGCGTGTTCAAGATAAAGTACGAGCAGACCGGCGTGCTTGAGGCGGGCGACGTGGGCTACATCATTGCGGGCATGAAGACGATAAGCGAGGTCCGCGTCGGCGACACGATCACCAACGCCGCGAACCCTGCCCCGGAGCCCCTCGCGGGCTTCAAGGAGGTCAAGCCCGTCGTATTCTCTTCCATATATCCCATAGATTCCAACGACTACGAGGAGCTCAAGGAGAGCATGGAAAAGCTCAAGCTCAACGACGCCTCGCTCATCTGGGAAAAGGACAACTCCCTTGCCCTGGGCAACGGCTTCCGCTGCGGCTTTCTGGGCCTGCTCCACCTGGAGATAATACAGGAGCGGCTTGAGCGGGACTTTGACCAGGCGGTCATCTTCACTGCCCCGTCCGTCCGCTACCGGCTCAAGGTTCCAGGCAAGGACTGGTTCTTCTGCGACAACCCGGCGGACTTCCCCGACGGCAAGATTGAGGCCGCTGAGGAGCCCTACATTGACGCGAGCATCATCACCCCCTCCGAATACCTGGGTTCCATCATGGAGCTCTGCCGGATGAAGCGGGGCAACCAGAAGAACATGCAGTACCTGGACGAGAAGCGGGTGGAGCTTACCTACGACATGCCGCTTTCCGAGGTCCTCTTTGACTTCTACGACAAGCTCAAGTCCTACAGCCGGGGCTACGCGAGCTTTGACTACGAGCTGAC
>CAMNGY010000206.1 GCA_946538795.1 uncultured Treponema sp. | reverse complement strand
GGGGGAAAGTAGGTGGCCGCCGGCTTTTTTTTGTTTAAATCCTGCATCGTGGGGACGTGTGGGGCGGGCCGTGGCTGTGCGGCCCTTCCCGTGGCCCGGAAGCCGGCCGGGGGCTGCCACGGTAAGCCGGGCGGTTTCGTTCGGGCCGGCGGGCGCGGTGCGTGACTTCGCTTTTGTTTGATTTAGGGAAGCCCTTCTGATTGCGAGAGGGACAATTCTTTAGAACGAGATTATTTCTTCAAAGACTTCAATGGCATACTGGTCGGTCATCCCGCTTATGAATTCTACGACGCATTTTTCCCAGCTGTCTTTGTCGTGTATGTTAAAGACATCCTCTGTGTTGTATCGGAGGGACTCTTTTTTCTTCTTGTCATAAGTCGTATATTTTATGACCCAGTCGCAGAAGGTTGCTGAAAGCTTTGGCACGTAACGCAAGTACTGCTCCAAGGTCCTGTTCTCCGCGTATACCTGGGCCTTTATAAGCACCCTGTATATGCATCCCAGCACTTCTTCCGCATACTTCTGGAATTCCTGCAGCCGCCAGTGCTTGTATATGTTGCTGTAACAGAATCCCTTGAGGGCGGTCAGAAAAGAAAAGTATGGTTCTGAGAAACACAGGCCGTCTTTGCTGTTGGATCGCATGCATAGGTCCGTCACCATATCGTTTATGAGTACCGTGGTGTTTACAGCCCTTCCGGATCTGGTTGCCGGTGGTGTGTTCCTGTCCAGCGAGAAGCCCAGAGTGCTGGCAACAATCTCCCTCAGCTGCCTGTAGCTGCCCATGTCCAATATGTGGTATGACCTTGCGTCTTCTATGTCACGCCCCAGGAATGCTATTTTGTCGCTGATTTTTACGACGCAGCCTTCCCAGGTATATGGGGCGGCTTGTCCTGGCTGCCTTATGTCGTAAAGGTTGCAGACGTTGTCCCTGGGCTTCAGTCCCTGCTCGTCAATCTCTCCGCAATGGCAGATGAGACCGTCGCGGACGGCATAGGTCAAGTTCAGGGGCTTTTCGGCATAATTGGGATCCTGCAGGGTTTCTATGTAGTCGGCAAAGAAGAGCGAGTTGCGCTCATGCCAGAATTTCTTGGGAGCCTTGACGTCCGGGACATGGCACATCAGGGAGTTCAGTATCTCCTCCCCGGCATGTCCGAAAGGGGCGTGGCCTATGTCATGCCCTATTGCGATTGCCTGTGTCAGGTCAACATTAAGGCCCAGGTATTTCGCCACCATAGTACTGACGGAGGCGACATGCCCTACATGCTCCATCCTGGTGCAAACGTGGTCGTTGTGGGGCGCGAAGAAAACCTGTGTCTTGTGCTTGAGCCGCCTGTACGCCTGGCAGTGGAGCAGACGGGTGTAGTCACGCTCAAAGTCGCTGCGTATCTGTTCGCCATGATTGTAGAGTTCTGTCTCCCGGCTTATGGCCTGCGCCCACTTGGGATGGCCTTCCGAGATTGCCTCCGCCGAAAAAGCCTGTTTCAGTGTGGACTCCTTATGCGCTGGCCTCTAGCTGTTTTTTGTAGTGGCGCTCGTAGATCCTGTCAATGCAGGCGGCGAAGGATTCGATTATGTCCGGGTTGAACATCCCGCATTCCCCGTTCAGAATCATCTCTTTTGTTTTTTCCAGCGTGAACGAGGGCTTGTAGACCCGCTTGCAGATAAGCGCGTCAAAGACGTCGGCTATGGCGACGACTTGGGCTTCTATGGGAATTTCCATCCCCTTCAGGTGATCGGGGTAGCCTCTTCCGTCCCATCGCTCATGATGGTAGCGGCAGATGTTGTAGCTGTAGGTGTACAGGGCAGACTCCTTGAAACGCGGTATGGAATCAATAAGCTTGCAGCCTGCGACGGTATGGGTCTTCATTATGTCGAATTCTTCGTCTGTCAGCCTGCCCGCGCTCTCGGGTTTGTGCAGTATTCTGTCCGGTATGGCGATTTTGCCTATGTCGTGGAGAGGCGTCACCTGGGCAATCTGCCTGATTTTCATCTCAGTCAGCATATATTTGGGGTACTTTATCGCAATGTACTTGCAGATGGCCTCCGTAGTCTGCTTCATCCGCTCGCAGTGGTTGCCGGATTCGACGTCACGGCTTTCCAGCGCTTGTCCCAGCGTGGAGATGATGTTCCACTGGTTCTCCTTGAGCTCCTGTTCCTGTACGGAGATGGTCATCATCTGCTGGTTGAAGAAGCTTTCCAGCTGGTTGCGGTTGTTGTACAGTTCTATGAACTTCAAAAGCTTCTGCTTGATCAGCTCGAACGGGCTGTCCTTTCCCGCTATGTCGAAGATTCCCGTGTCAAATGCCCGGCTCAGGAAAACCTGCTCTGTTTTTTCGGTAAGCAGGATTGCTGGGGTCTTGCGGAATATATCCAAACCATTGAACTTCTTAAGGATTCCAAGCGTGTCGTCATCCATCGGTTCTTCGAAAACAATCGCCGCCAGAGAATCTGTGTTAGCGAAGGCGGTTTTCAGGGCCTGCTTGGAGTCCGCGGCCCTGATGACATCAAAAAAGACATCGAGCTTTTCTACAAAGGAGGAATCGACACCATCATATATAATCAATATCTTTGGCTTGAATATGGCCATACTAAGTATTATAGTTCAATTCCTATTTATTTACAAGCAGAGTTTTTTCTTATGAGGAGCGCCCGGGCGAACTTGGGACTGCGAAACCCGCTTTTCTCCCGCATGCCGGGGTGGCGGAAGCGCCCGGGCGAGCTAGGGCGGCTGTATCTGAGGCGGTTTCAAAAGTGACCTGCTTTTGAAACCTGCACATTTGCTTGTGTGGGGGGGGGCGTTATGGATTGTACGGATGAAAGGAATTCTGGCACTGAGGAATGTCATGACAAGAAGGCGCTCCGCAGGGAGATGAAGTCGGTGCTTGCTTCTTTGGGGGAGAAAGACCGGGCTGACTTATCCCGCGCTGCCTGTGACCGCCTTGCCGTGTCGGATCTGTTCCTGTCTGCGGACATCGTCCTCTCGTATATGGCTTCAGGGACGGAGGCCGACCCGTCCCGCATAGCTTCGGCCGCACTGGCGGCCTGCAAGCCCCTTGCTTTTCCTGTTTGCGCCGTTGAAGGAAATGAGATGGACTTCTTCTTTGTCCGTGGGGCGGGGGATTTGGACAGCTGCCTGCCACAGTTCTCAAGGAACCGCTACGGAATACTGGAGCCTGATCCCGTTCCGTCCGCAAAATTGACCTTTCCCCTGGACAGGGGGACCGGCATATTGGCCGTCATCCCCGGGCTGGCGTTCAGCCTAAGGGGAGGCCGCCTGGGGCATGGCGCGGGCTACTATGACCGTTACTTGGCAGCCTTGAAGCGGAATGTACGGGAGAACGGCTGTTCCTTGACTCTTGTGGGCCTGTGCTTTGACTGCCAGATAACCGGGGCCGTCCCCCTTGAGGAGCATGACGTTCCCATGGACTACCTGCTGACGCCGTCCGCCCTTGTGCCTTGCAGTCAGAATATGATATAGTCTTTCCCATCATGGTGTTTCTATTGCTTTCGGCCGGCCTTTTTTTCTGCTCTTTTTGCGGGATAGGGCTTCTGGCCTCCCGTTTCACCTTTTTGAAGTTCCGCGCGGAAAACCTCTTCCTGAGCTTCTTTACGGGTTTTGCCCTGACGGGGATGTACTTTTCCCTGGTGCAGCTCTTCCTGCCGCTGACCCTGTGGACCCTGCTGCCTGTCATACTTGTGGGGGCATACGGCTTTTTCCTCCATCGCAAGGAAATCAGGGGGCGGATTGCCGCCGCTCCGGTCTTCTCTGTCCTCTGCCTGTCCTTCTTTTACCTTATAGCCTATGTCATATCGGGCAAGAGCAAGATTGATGCCTACGACGACTTCCTCTACCATGCGAGCATCGTTTCATGGTTGAACGCATATAAGGCCGTGCCCGGAGTTGCGAACGTGCACTTCCGCCTGGGAATGAATTCCCTCTATTTGCAAGTCGCGGCAGGACTGGACGTGGCCGTCTGGGACAAGAGGTCGTCGAGCATCACGGTATTCCTTTTGTACTTCTCCTTCCTGATGTACTGCATGAAGAGTATCCATGCCGCAGTCAGGAGGCCGACCGATGCCAATGTCCGCTTCGCCGTCTGCCAGACGGTGATGGCCCTCTGGCTGTTTTTCTCGGAGTCCGCCGAGCCTTACCTGAATTATGACAATCCTGCCCTCGTCCTTATCGCCGTAGTCATATCGGAGATGCTGCCCTACAGCATGTCAGGGACAGGAAGAGATGGGGCCGGCGGGGATGCCCCATCCCGCACTCCTTGGGAAACGGTTTTCCTCTACAGCGCGGCAAGCTTCGCTATCAAGCCGATGGGGGCAGTG
>CAMNGY010000205.1 GCA_946538795.1 uncultured Treponema sp. | reverse complement strand
CGGCGGGGATTGCCCCGAGCCTCTTTTTGTGCAAGGCTGCGATGGACATAGTCGCCAAGCACGTGGAGGCCGACACGGACGGAGTGCGGATAGCGGAGCTGGACGTGATGAATTACCGGCGGATGCTCTGGAACCACACGCCACTGACAGATTTCTGGCGGATAGGGAGCGGAACCGCGAGCAGGCTGGAAAAGCGCGGACTCCGCACGATGGGGGACATAGCCCGCCGCTCGCTCACAAATGAAGAGACGCTTTATAAGGAATTCGGCATAGATGCGGAAATCCTGATTGACCATGCCTGGGGGCTTGAGCCCTGCACGATCGCGCACATAAAAAAATACCGCTCGTCCGCCAGGAGCCTCGGCTCCGGCCAGATACTCCCCTCCCCCTACAGCATGGAAAAGACCAGGCTCGTCGTGCAGGAGATGGCGGAATCGCTCGCGCAGGAACTGTTCGCGAAGGGGCTCGCCGCATCGGACTTCACCCTCTTCATCTGTTACGACCGCTCCTCCCTCGGAGACGGATACGAGGGAGAGACGGAAACGGACAGGTACGGACGCGAGGTACCAAAGGCCGACCACGGCAGCTCCCGGCTCGGGGCGCATACCGCCTCTATGCAACGGATAACGCAGGTTGTCCTTGCCGTATTTGACCGCATATATGACAAGACGCTCCTTGCCAGACGGATGAACCTGACGGCGGACAACGTGATTCCGCAGGCAGAGGAGCAGGCGGATTTGTTCACCGATGTCGAGGCGCAGAAAAAGGAAAGCTCGCTCCAGCGGACGATGCTCTCCATACAGGGCAAGTTCGGAAAGAACGCGATACTCAAAGGGGCGGACCTGACGGAGGGGGCGACGGTCCGCGAGCGGAACGGGCAGATCGGAGGGCACCGCGCATGAACAAGAACTACGACGACATCATCAATACGGACTGGCACGGCTCCCTGACCCACGCGCACATGCCCCTCGCCACGCGGGCCAAAATCTTCATGCCCTTCGCCGCCCTCAAGGGATTCGACGAGCTGCTCAAGAAAAAAGAAGAGGAGTCAAAGGACAGGGATGCGCACGACCGTTTGCACGCACAGCCGGACGAGCCGTGCTGAAGCCGGCCCGCCGGATATCCTCTTTTCCCCGCCTGGAATGAGTAATCTACATTGTTACAGCTACTACATTATAATCCTGCAGCATCTTTTTACCGCCAGCCTGGAGTATTTGAAGGAATCTTTGAGCAGTTCCCTGGGGGATATTCCTGCCAGATTCCCAAGCTTCAACAGTTTTAGCTGATACACCAAGAACAAAGGCAAAGTTTTTCTGCGTAAGATTCAAGTCTTCACGGATTTGTTTGATTTCCTTATCATGATATTGAGGAAGTTCTGCAACAGTTACACTCATTCTTCTTGCTTTTGAAGTATCACCTTTTGCATATTCAAGACTTTCAGAGAGACCCTTCATAATACTTTCAAATGCCTTGTTTTCTGCCATCTTGAACCTCCTTTTCAGCTTTTTTGATTGCCATAACAATTGTTTTCATTTGATTCCGTTCTTGTTTACTTAGATTTGGCTTTACATTCTTAGGGAATGCTGTAAGCAAATAAATATGCTCTGCTATTTAAGGAACCGTGCCCCCGTCAAAGCGCCGCTCTAACGCCTGCGGGGAAACATTTACTTTGTCAGTTTCTCGTACAGCCTGAACAGCTCCGACACAATTTCGCCTTCGCTCATCTTCGGGTCGAATCCGTAGGCGGCCATGACCGCTTTGTCGTTTTCGCGATGGGCTTTGCGAAGTTCGGTGGGCATTGCAACTTCGTCATACAAATCGGCAAGACTTGCGTTAGGAAACAATGCTCGTGCATCAAAAATCGCTTGTGCAGTCTGTTCAATCTTCGTCTTTTGTTCGTCTGTTGGCTCGCACCACGGGAAGTTATTATACACAATCGTATTGCTATAACTGTATCGCATTTCAAGACGACCGCACACAGCACGCATCCAAGCCATGTGAACATTGCTTGTAAGAATGCCAAAATGATATGGTGAAACTCGCTGCATGACAAATAACTTGTCGCCCGGAATGATTTCATGCGGCAAATAATCAATCGGGATATACCGCCTGTTTTCCGAAGAAACTTTCGGAATTGCAACATAATCGCTTTCGCATTCAAAAGGTGCGCCGAACAATGTTGGCATTTCTGCAGCACGAAGCGTACTTGTTCGATTACTTGCAAGGCGGAACTCACGCACTTTTTCCACACGGTGCATGATTTCATGGCATTTTCTCAAGTCAGTAGGATTTGCGCCTGCAAGCCACAGGCAATACCGAGGTTTCCTGTCTATGAAGTCCTTGCCCATCATGTAGTGGCGGATAAACTTCTCAGCTTGAGGTTCTTTTTTCAACAACTCATCTTTTTCTTCTTCTGTAAGCGTCAAATTTCCGTCGTCAATAGGCTGTCCCCCTAGACAGATTTGTGGAACATCACATAATGGCAAGATTCGTTTTTCAATGAAAATATTTGGTGCGTCAAGCAAATATCCGTTGATATTCTGTGCTTTAACCTTTTGCTGTTCATTTAAAAAGATGATTTTCGGCTTTTTACTCTCTGCAACGCTGAACCCCACAATGACACAATGCACCGTTGCCATATTGTCCTTGTCAGCCGTTTCATTCTCCCATTTGAATGTCCGCCACGCAAAATCAATATGAAACTCTTCTGCAAACAGCGGTTTCCACAGGTTCGAGACTGCTCCTCCCTGCGTAACTGAATTGGTGGATACGAAGGCACAGCGCGTATTTTTTCCGTTGATTGTATCCAACGCCTTTTTATACCAGCAGCAGACATAATCTAAGTCGCCCACGCCTTGCCAATTTTTACCAAATGTCAGAATCACATCTTCTTTCTGCCGCTTGTCCATCCAACGTGCCCCCACGAAGGGCGGGTTGCCGATGATGTAGTCGTAGACAACTGGCTCCGCCTGTTTCTGAGGAAGCTCCTTCTCTTCCAGTTCCTTCGTGATGACGTTTAGCTCTTTATAGTGCTTGCCATCCGGCGAACTACCTGCAAGTCCCGCGGTCGGGGAACGGACCTCAATCTCCCCATGACGCTTGTCGATTTTGTAAACGTTGAGCTTGTCGGCATACAGGTAGCCTGTTCCCTCTTCCTCCGCGAGCGTCGCCCAGTCGAGGCGGAGCGCATTTCCTTCCACGATGTTCGCGCCGGTCTTAAGCGGCAGGAAGTCGATTGTCTGGCTTAATATTGCCTCGGTTTCCGCGACCATCTGACTCTCCGCAATCCAAAGGGCGGTCTTTGCGACGGTGACGGCGAAATCGTTTATCTCGATTCCATAGAACTGGCTGATGTGGACTTTGATGTAATCGTCAAAGCCAAAGACCCTCTCGCCCTTGTTCAGAACCGAAATTGTTTTGTTCTCAAGCCTGCGAAGGCAGAGATATGTCTCGGTAAGGAAGTTGCCACTCCCGCAGGCGGGGTCAAGGAATTTCAATCCGCCAAGCTTGTTCTGGAAGGCAAGCAGCTTGTCCGTTTTCTGCTTGGCAACCTTGACCTGGCAGATTTCCTCAAACTCCGCATTCAAGTCGTCCATAAACAGCGGGTCGATTACCTTGTGGATGTTCTGGATGCTCGTGTAGTGCATCCCTCCCTTGCGCCGTGTCTCTGGGTTCAGCGTGGACTCGAACACCGCGCCGAATATCGTCGGGCTTATCTCGCTCCAGTTGAAGGGGGAGCAGTCATTCACGATGACATCGACGATTTCCTGCGTGAACGTCGGTATCTCTATGTTCTCATCCTTGAACAGGCCGCCGTTCACGTAGGGGAAGGGCTTCAAACTCTCGTCGTACTGGTCGCGGTTCTCTGCCGGCGTGTCCAGTGCCTTGAACAGCTCGATCAAGCCTTTGCGGACATTGGGGAGGTTGAAAGACTTGATGTAGTCCTCGAATGCGGTCCGGCTTGCGAACAGCCCTGCGTCCTCGGCGTACAGGCAGAAGACGATGCGGACACAAAGGATATTGAGAGAGCTCAACTGGCTTTCTGAGAGACCGCGGGTATTTCCTCCGGTCGGTATCGCACCGGCAGGCGGGATGAACTCCTTGTACAGGGCATCGTAGAGCTTTTCCACGAGCCTGCCCGCCTTGATGGAAATCTCCTCCTCCCGGCGAATGTTCTCGTTCTTCTGGTCAACGAGGAACTGGAGGCGGTAGTATTCTTTGGGGAGGTCTTTCAGGAACAGTTGCTGCGGCTCCTCATCCGGCTTTTCCATATTGTAGATGAGGAACTCGTCGAAGTTGCAGGTGATAATCCACTTGGGATGTTGGGAAAGCGGAAGGTCGGAG
>CAMNGY010000204.1 GCA_946538795.1 uncultured Treponema sp. | reverse complement strand
CCGCCTTGTCATATTCGGCCAGGGCCATATAGCGCTTGAACAGCCCCATCCTGTCAGCAGATGAATGTGCGCGTCCCTCAATGCGGGTCAGGGAAGATATGGCTTGTTTTGTGTCACCCTGCTGTATATAGGAATCTATCAGCGAAAGTTCCGTGGCAATGGCAGAGCCTTCGTAATGCGACGACCGCAGGCGAAGCGCAAGGAACCCGCCCACCGCCAGTATCAGCAGCAGGAAACAAATCAGAACGACTATAATTATGGTGTGCTTTTTACTCTTACCGCTCAAGGCCTTTTCTTCCAAGTGCCCCGGCAATATAGTTTCAGTCCGCGGGCAACCCTTTGCTTATATTATCGAGCATGGCATTGATAAACTTAAAGGCATCGTCCTCGCCGTACTCCTTGGAGATTTTTATCGCCTGGTCAATCACGACGCTGACCGGCATGTCTTTCTGGTAAAGGAGGGAAAAAATGCTTATCCGGAGGATTGCGACGGTAACCCTGTTGAGTCTTTCAAACTGCCACTTAGGAGCCAAATGATTCTTTATGCAAGAATCTATCTCCTGAACATGGTTCACGGTACCTGCGATGAGAATACGGGCAAAATCGGAGGTCTCGACGTCCAAATCGCCGGCATTCTCCACCCAGTTCAATGTCAAAAGCTCATCCAGGCCTTCCCCTCCCATATCATAGGAGAAGAGGGCCTGGAAAGCTAGAACTCTAGCTTTGTGACGGGACATCTGCTATCAGGACTCTGATTCCCAGTTGAGCAGCTTGTCAAGGGCATCGCCCGTCTTCTTGCGGTCAACGTTAGCCTTGGTATCCAGGCTCTTGGAGAGGTCCTGGGCAGCCTGGCCAAAATACTGGCTCTGCTTCTGTGAAGTCAGGCTCTGCTTGATGTAGTCATAAACAGTCGTGGTTGACTCCGGCTGAATGATGTCATCAATCGAAAGCATCTTGGCGGCATACTTCTCCTTGACGGCGTAGAACTGATAGTCCACGCTGGTCTCGGAAAGCTCGCTGATGTAGCCCTTCTTGCGTCCGAACAGCTCCACGACCTTGTCGGAAGCCCAGCCCAGCTGCTGCGCCTGCTGTGTCGTCATAAGCATGTAGCCGGCCTGATACGCCTTGCCGTTGTCGCCATCGTTCTTGATGGCATCCTCTGCCGTAGAAGGCTTCTTCGTGTAGTCTTTCAGCATCTTCTCGGCCTTCTTCTTGGCAGTGGCGGCATCATTTTCCTTGGGAACGATGACAAGGAAGAGCTTAATCATATCGCTCCAGACAAAGGTAGCCTTGTTCATGGAATAGGCATCGCGGATCTCCTGGTCAGTAGCGGAAACCTTCTTGATATCGTCCTGCTTCTTCGTGTAGACGTACTGCTGCACAAGAATGGAATTCTTGAGGTAAGCCTTGTAGTCCGAGAGAGAATAGCCGGTCATCTCCTTGATATACTCGGAGAGGGTCTTGCCCGTCTGCTTCTTCAGGAAGTCAGAGAGCTGGCTCTCATTGCTGAACTGCTGGCCAAAGCTCTGTCCCATCGTATTCAGGAAAGACTGATCTATCTGAGTGTCAGGAATAGAAAGCCCGTCCTTTGCAGCGGCCTGCGCCACGAGCTTCTCATAAACCAAGTTGTCAAGGATTGCCTTCTTCTGCTCAAGCGAGGCTTCCTTCAAGCCGTTCATCTTGACCCAAAGACCAACCCTATCCTTCAGCGTCTTAACAGTAATTGTCTCGCTCCCGTTGAGCTTGACGACCACCAGGGGCGTCAAATCAGAGCTCGCAGCGAAGACAGAGACAGCCATTGACAGCAATAATGCCGCAGTTACAATAAAACGTTTCATTTTCATTCCTCGATCTTGTTGATAAAGATTACCAGCATGTACCATCGGCCACAGGCATCTCCAGCCCCTGGCCTCAAACTTGCCTTCCTACTTCACCAAGAAAACCTTCAAAAATTCTTTTGGTTACACTTCGGGAAAGAAAAAATCAAAAATTTTTCCTCCCGACCCCACTTTATATAATTCCCACCCAGGAAATCTTACTGTTTTTCAAGCGGAAGACCGCCTTCTATAGTAGCACGGATGCGACGCACCCCGGCGGAGGAGGACTGCTCCTTCGCTATCTTGAACGTCCCGATCTGAGCCGTGTGCTGCACATGGGGGCCTCCGCAGACCTCCTTGCTGAACCACTTCTCGCCAGAACCGGCCTTCGGGCCAATCGTATAAACCTTGACCTGCTTCTCGTATTTCTCGCCGAAGAGGGCACGCGCACCGGCAGCCTTGGCCGCCTCCAAGTCCATCACTTCCATCGTCACCGGCAAATCCTTCTGAATCTGCTCGTTCACGATGTCCTCAACCTGCTTGACCTCCTCTTTGGTCATCGCACGGTGGAAGGAGAAGTCGAACCTCATGCGCTCGTCCGTGATGTTGGAGCCTTTCTGCGCGACCTCGTCGCCCAGCACCTGAACCAAAGCCTGCTGCAGGAGGTGGGTCGCCGTATGGTACTTGGTCGTTATCTCGCTGTGGTCGCCAAGACCGCCCTTGAAGCTTCCGGCGGAAAGCGTGCGGCTCTCCTCCTGATGCTTCTTCTCCATTTCCTTGAAGCCCTCTATGTCAACGGTCATCCCGTTCTCTTTGGCCATCTCCTGCGTTATCTCAATCGGGAAACCGAAGGTGTCGTACAAGCGGAAGGCGACGCGGCCCGGTATGACCATCTTGGGGTTCTTCTGCAGGTTGGGAAGGAGCTTCTGGAACTCCGCCTCGCCAGCCTTGAGCGTCTTGGAGAACTTCTCCTCCTCAAGCGTCAGCTGCTCCCTGATGAAGGCCGCCCTCTCGGAAAGCTCGGGGTAGGCATCCTTGTACTCGCCTATCACGATTTCGGCAGGCTTGGAAAGGAAGCTTCCGTCAATCTGGAGCTTGCGGCCGTAACGGACGGCGCGGCGGATGATGCGGCGCAGGATGTAGCCGGCTCCGGTGCGTGCAGGCGTGACCGCCTTGGGGTCGCCCAGGATGAATGTCGCCGTCCTCACGTGGTCGGCTATGATGCGCATGGCAACGTCATCGGACTCATTGCTGCCGTACTTCCTGCCGGAAAGCTGCTCTATGCATTGTATAATAGGAAGAAAAACATCGGTCTCGTAGACGGACTTCTGCCCGTTCAGGACGGACACAGTGCGCTCAACGCCCATGCCCGTGTCCACGCACTTGCGGGCCATCTCGTTGTAATGTCCCTGCGCGTCCTTGTTGTAGCCCATGAAGACGTTGTTCCAAATCTCCAGGTACTTGCCGCAGTGGCAGCCGGGCTTGCAGTCCGGGCCGCACTTGGGCTGGCCGTTGTCATAGAAAATTTCGGTATCGGGACCACAGGGGCCGGTCTGCCCGGCGGGTCCCCACCAGTTGTCGCTCCTGGGCAGGAAGAAGATACGCTCACGGGGAATGCCCATCTCCTCCCAGCGCTTCGCGGCCTCCTCGTCGCGGGGAATCTCAGTTCCGTCGGCCTGCTTCTCGCCCTCAAAAACCGTGACGTTAAGCTTTTCCTTGGGGATGTTCAGGTACTTCGGGGAGGTCAGGAATTCGTAGCTGTAAGCGATGGACTCCTGCTTGAAATATGATCCGAGGCTCCAGTTGCCCAGCATCTCAAAGAAAGTCAGGTGGCTGGGGTCGCCGACGGAATCAATGTCGCCCGTACGCACGCATTTCTGGTAGTCGGTCAGCCGGTCGCCGGACGGATGTGTCTCGCCCAGAAGATAGGGAACCAGGGGCTGCATTCCCGCCGTAGTGAAAAGCACGGTCGGGTCATTGTCAGGAAGAAGGGACTTGCCGGAAATCTCAGTATGTCCCTTGGACTTAAAGAACTCTATGTATTTCGAGCGCAACTCGTTTACAGTCATATTTGTTGATTATATTAATTCGGCGGGCTTTAGTCAATGATTCGGGAACGCCTGCGGGCCGGCAGGCAGAAGAGGCGGCCCAGGAAGTCACCGCCGCCTCATCGCAATATTACCGTCAAGATTATCCGGTTTATCCAGTATTTCCCTAGCAAAAAAAAATGTTTTATGCTATCATGGCAACACTTTGCTTGCGGAGGTCTGAGATGATTACTTACTGGCAGCAGGAAAATGGCAAGCTCGTCGAAAAGGAAGAGAACGAGCTTACCGCAGGCTCAGTTACCTGGGTGGACGCCCGTTCCGTCACGAGCGATGACGTGGACATCCTTGAGACCAAATACCACATAGACACGGAAAGCATCCTCGACATCCTGGATCCCGACGAGCTTTCGCGCATAGAATACATAGATTACAACGAGGACTCCCAGTACATCCTGACGATTCTCCGCCTCCCGGTGTTCAAC
>CAMNGY010000203.1 GCA_946538795.1 uncultured Treponema sp. | reverse complement strand
ACTTGGTCATTGGAACAGTATAACGGACACGCCCCGGTTCGTCTATTGGATATGGCGGGGGGCAACACAAAGACCCCCCGGGAGCCAGCCCCGTCACACCCGATGCAGCCCCCCGTTTTTCCCTTGACTCCCCGCAGAAAGTGTTCAATGGCCTTAATATAAAAGTCGTAGGCGTGGACGTAACCGACTGGCCGACCACCCCGTAAGTGCGCCCGCCCCCGCCCCCCTGCTCCGCCAGGCAGTGGGTGCCGGGCCGCAGGGACCGCAGGAGCAGCCTACGCCTCCACCGGCGTCGCGTCCAGCTGGGCTGCCAGCTTTTCGACCTCCTCCAACGGAAGTCCGACCGCCTTGGCAATCTGCTCATTGCTGGTCACGTGCAGGGCAAGGAAATTCTGGGCGGCTGACAGGGCCTGTTCCCGTCTGCCTTTCTCTTCGGCAAGCTCCAGTCCGTTCCAGTAGTCCGCCTCCGCTCGATCCATCGACAAGTGGTAAGCCCACGCCTTCTCCTCCGCGCTGACCTTCATGTATGCGTCCATCGCCATGCCATATTCCTCCTTCCAGTCCGCGCTGTTCCCAAGCTCCCGCAGGACTTCCGGGCTGGTACTCCCTGAGATGAATTTACACCAGTTGGCTGCCTTTTTCAAGCTTGCATCCACGGTGTCAGGCACCTTCAGGCTGAAAAAGAGGACCTGCAGCCGGTCCGACAGCACGTCCCCGCCGTCCAGCCGCATCATCGCCCGATGGTAGAACTCCCCATCCTCAAAGAGGTCAAAGTCTATGAGGAAAATCTGGTACACATTCGGGGCGTTCCGGTACTTCTCTCCCCTCCCCAGACTCCCCGCATAGAGCTTGCATGCATAGTAGAGTGACCTTAGTTTTTGGTCATCGTCAGCTTTGGTCAACTGTAGCTCGATGTCCGCCTTTTGACCGTCGTTAAACTCGCAGTTAACGTCCATACGGGGCATCTTGCCCTTGACGCACTCTGGCAGAACCTCCGAGTTCATCACCCTCGCCTTCGCGACCTCCCGGCCCGTCGTCGCGCTCAGGAAGTAGCGCAGACAGGCGTTAGACTCCGGCGTGGGAGCGGACAGGAACAGCTTGAAGGACACATCGTCCTTCAAGGGAATCAATTTCTTCTGGGCCACCATCCAGGCGGCCAGGGCCATAAGTTCCGGTGAGAAGGCCGGACGCCGGTTCCGGTGCCGCTGACTCTGGAATTTTCGTTTTCGCTTGTTCATACATATTACTTATATGTGTGCCCGAAGCAGAATTCGCAACTTTGTGGGGAAAAAATGCACTGTCGTGGTGTGGCGTGGCGACAATCCCGTTCTGTCCCGCAGTAGGCATTCCAGGCTGGGGTGCTCCACTTCGCCCTGAGCTGGTAGCCTCCTTCTCTGGCGGGGCCGGCATGAAGCAGAGGCAGGTACCGTTCGTGACGGGCGACCTCCCTCACTTCATGAGCGATATGAAAGCGGATCCTATCGGAACGCTGAACGGCTATACGAACAAGCTCATAGGCCTGGCCCAGAACGCTGAGCAGGCGCTCGGCTCGCTGAAGACCGTGAAGCTGGACATCAACGGAAGCAAGTATTCCCTTGACCAGCTCGCGGGGCTCAGCGGCGATCAGTGGTATGCCAAGATGGGCACGGACGGATTCAACAAGTGATACGGGAAATCGATAAGGGCGAAATTGCCGAATGTGTGAGAGTCATCAGGAGCAGCTTCAAGACCGTGGCGGACGAGTTCGGCTTTACGTGCGAGAATGCGCCGCGTTTTACCGCCTTCGCGACGACGGAGGAGCGGCTTTTGTACCAGCTTGAGAGCGAACGGCGGCTTATGGCCGCGTTCTTTTCCGATGCCGGACAGATGCTCGGCTACTATTCCCTTTCCTTTCAGGATGACGCGGTCTGCGAACTGAACAACCTCTGCGTGCTGCCGGAGTTCAAGCACCGGCAGATTGGGGACGCGTTGCTTTCCGATGCGTGCGCGCGGGCAAAGCGCAGGGGCTGCACGCGCATGAACATCAGCATCGTCGAAGAGAACGAACGCCTCCGCCGCTGGTATGAAGGGGAAGGCTTCATCCATACCCGCACGCAGAAGTTCGATTTCTTCCCGTTCACCTGCGAGTATATGGAGAAGGCGCTGTAAGGGCGGATGGACAAATCGTTTTAACGCTGGAGGGATGTGAATGAAACTGATCGTGGTGAACAAGATGCTTGAGCAGAAGCACCGGGACCGCATACGGCAGGTCGCGTCGGAGCTGGGCGTGGATGCCGTCTTTTATGAAGACGAGGCGGACATTCCCCAGAGCGACTATGACGCTGACATCATCTACGGGTTCGCGCCGTCCATCACACGGACGAGCCGCACGCTCAAGTGGCTCTGCGTACCGTGGGCGGGTGTGGACTCCCTTATGGCCCCGGGATACTTCGCGAACGAGGACTGCCTGCTCACGAATTCGGCGGGCGCGTTCGGGGTCGCCATCGCCGAACACATGATCGCGGTCGCGCTCATGATGATGCGGAGCATGGACGTTTTCCTTGAGGGCCGCCGGGAATGCAGATGGCTTCCGCCGCTCCCCCAGCGCTCGCTCAAAGACAGCAGGATCACCGTCCTCGGCACCGGCGACATCGGGACATCGTTCGCGAGGCGGGCGAGGGCCTTTGAGCCGCGGCGGATCGTCGGCGTGTGCCGGAGCGGGAAGAACGGCGACCCCTCCTATGACGAGGTGCTTCCGGTGGACCGGCTGGACGAAATTCTGCCTGGGACCGACCTGCTTGCGATGAGCCTCCCGTCGACCGCGGAAACGAAGGGCATCCTTTCGCGGGGGCGCATCTCCCTCCTGCCGGAAGGGGCCTACATCATAAACGTGGGGCGCGGTTCCGTCATCGACGAGGCCGCGCTCGCGGACGGCCTTGAGAGCAGCCATCTTGCGGGGGCGGCCCTGGACGTTTTCCAGACGGAACCCCTGCCCGCCGACAGCCCCCTTTGGAAGACCAAGAATCTTCTGATCACCCCCCACGTCTCGGGAATCATGATGCTTCCCTACACGAGGGACAGGAACGTTGACCTCTTCCTGGAGGATCTGCACAATTATATAGAAGGAAATCCGCTCCGGGGCCTCGTCGACAGGAAGCTCGGCTATTAGTCTCGCTTTCCCGGCAGCCTTTTCATTGCCATTCATCGCGCTCTATGATATCATAATCGTCCAGATGGATTTCGATACGGTCTTTACGGAACACTACGTATACATCTACAATTTTGCGCTGAAACTGTCCTGCCATCCTCAGGACGCGGAGGATTTGACCCAGCAGACCTTTATGGCGGCGTTCGAGAAGCAGGGACAGCTGAAAGACGAAACGGCGCTGCGGAAATGGCTTTCGACAATCTGCTACCGGCAGTTCCTCATGACAGTTCGGAAACGAGGTGCGGCGGAGGAGCTTCCTTCGGAAATCGAGGAGCTTGAACGCATGGGGGCAGAGCTTCCGGAAGCCCTGCCGCAGCCGGAGGAAGAGGTCATCGTCGCCGATGAAATCAAGGCCCTCCAGAACGGATGCTTCATGGCGATGGTCAGGAAGCTTTCCCTGAAGCAACGGATCGCATTCTCCCTCGTGGACATGTTCGGAATGCCGACCGACTGCGCCGCCGAGCTGCTTGAACTTTCCCCGAACGCGCTCAAGGGGCTGCTGTTCCGGGCACGGATGAACCTCGACGCCTTCTTTGCCGACCACTGCAATCTTTTGGACACGAAGAACCCATGCAGCTGCGCGGCGTGGATTGCGTTCAGGGCATCGCACGAAGAGAATCAGGTGCAGATGAAAACGGCCCTGACGCGGCTCGACTACAGGGAGAAGGGCTACCGCTTTGACGCAGCGGTCCGCGCGAAAGTGAACTACCTGTATTCCCACATGCCGGAGGCGAAGCCCTCCGACACATGGTTTTCAAAAGTAATCGGAATTTTTGCATAAAATCATATCCCGGCCATAACTTCACGGAACTGTTTGCATCCTACTATATGAAGGCATTCCGAAAAACCGCGGAACGGTTTTCCGAAATGCCCATTACAGTATATAAGGAGAAAACACATGAAGGACTATGACAATTTCTTTGTGCCGGTAGATAATCTGGAACGTGCGAAGGAATTCTACGGGCAACAGATGGGGCTCTCGCTCAAATTCGATTTTGCAAATGCCGGCATGTCGGCATTCAGCGTCGGCTCGGAGGAACCCGCGATCATCCTGAAAGACAGGCACATGTTCCCCGACGCAAAGCCGACGATCTGGTTTGTCGTTGACGACGTGCAGCACAGCTACAGCACGCTCAAGGACAGGGGCGTCACGTTCTTAAGCGAGCCCTTCC
>CAMNGY010000202.1 GCA_946538795.1 uncultured Treponema sp. | reverse complement strand
GGCACGGCTGGATCTTTCGGCCGTCCTGCGCCGGGAACGCTGGGGCATGGCGTCCCTGGACGTTTCTGCCAAGACTGTGGAGAATGACAGGCTTGCCGTAAAAATGGCTATTCCTAAGACGGATATAAAAGGAAACGTGGCCCTTGACGCCAAGATGCACTATGAGTCTTCTGCCATGAGGCTGGATATCGGAGCTTCCATGGAGCAGGGGGAGGTGAGCATTGTTACGGGACTCACAGGTTTCCGGCCCATAGGAACGCTTGTGACCCTTTCCGGTGGTACCGTCCGTGAAGCAAAGGTCGATGACGGCAAGCCCAGTTTATGGGAGTCCCTTACCAGGTCCACGGACGTTATAATCAATGTGAAGGCTTCGGTCGGCAGGAAGGTGGACCTTGTTATAAATCCATTGCTCCAGGCCCTCGTCAATCCGGGAACCCAGTTTGAGTTTTCGCTGGACACGTCCCTTTCCTCATGGAGCATGAAGAGCGATGTTGCCCTGCGTGGAGGCCATATAACCTATTTGAGCCGGAATTTCTACATAAGGAACGGACTTGTGTCGCTCAACGAGAACGAGAAGTCTTTCAATCCCCTCATAACGGCCAGGGCCGAGACAAAGGAGCGGGATACTGACGGTGTCGTCGTCACCTTGGTGCTGGAGTCCGAGAAACAGAGCCTGTCAGCCTTTTCGCCCCGTATATATTCCGTTCCGGCCCGTTCAGAGGCCCAGATAATGGCCATGCTGGGGCAGGTCGTCTCAGGAGACTCTGACAATGCCGGGAGTTTCCTGCTTTCGGGGCTGGATTACGGCATACAGTTTACTGTCTTTAAAAAGATGGAAAACGCATTGCGTGATTTGCTTAATTTTGATATATTTTCTGTGCGAATGAACCTCCTTCAGAACGCCTTGAACTACGGGCGGTCTGAGTCAAGACGGGCATATAACGGAACTTTTAGGAGTTATAGCAACCCTCTGGGTAACTTTTTGGACAATGCGAGTGTTTATATGGGTAAGTATTTTGGGGATTCCATTTATGCTGATGCCCTGTTGCAGTTTACGTATGATGAGTATTCTGAGATGACGGGGGCCGGAGTGCTTGGCAGCGGAATAGTGTTCCGGCCAGAAATCGGCATAGAGCTGGAGGCTCCGTTTGCCAATATAAGATGGAATTTTGCGCCCGACCTTGAACCGTTGAGGTACGGGAACGTGCCGGATATTGTGGCAGGGAATTCCATAACTTTGTCATGGAGATTTACGTTTTAATGAGGATATGTATGCATATACGAAGGCTTATTTGTGTTTTCCTCCTTACGCTCACCGCAGGGGGTTCTGCTTTGTTCTCCCAGGAGTCGGACGGTTGGTATTACGGTAAGCCTATACGGGATATAAAGTTCAGGGGCCTGGACAACGTAAACGAAAGTGATTTGAGGGGCATAACGGACCGTTTTATCGGGGAATTGTTCACGGATGAGCTTTTTGCCGATTTGATGAACAGGCTTTTTGCCATTGACTATTTTGAAGAAATAGAGCCGAATGCCGTACCCGTCGACAAGAACAATCAGATGGTGAGGATCGTCGTTGACGTGGTGGAGAAGCCCGTGATCCAGAAAGTCCGCTTCATTGGAGCCGTCAAGATCAAGTCAGACACGCTTCAGGATGAGATTTCAACGAAAGACAAGGCCGTGTTTGACGAGTACAAGCTCGCGGCCGATGTCACGGCCATCCGCAATTACTATTATTCCAAAGGATACAGTGAGGTTGAGGTCTCATCGACGACCGAGAAAGGCAGCGATGGCATCATAGTTTCTTTCCACATAAAGGAAGGAAGCCAGGTAGTGGTCAAAGACATCGTTTTCTCCGGAAATCGCATGGTTTCTGCCAGGACACTCAGGGGTAAACTGACATCCAAGAAGTCTTCATTGATAAATCGCGACGGATTCAGCGATGCTTCCATAGAGCAGGACAAAAAGGCCATAATGCAGTATTATGCCGAGAACGGCTATATAGATGTGGACATCATAAATGTCGAGCAGAAATCCGAGTTCAACGCGAAGAAGGGAAGGCAGGAGATAACCCTTGTTTTCAACATCGAGGAAGGATCCCAGTATACATTTGCGGGGCTTACCATCAAGGGAAACGAGATTTTTTCCAGCGAGGAGCTTTCGAGGCTGGTCAGGCTCAAGACGGGAGATGTCTTCAATATAACCAAGCTCCAGGAGGGCATGGCCGGAATCCAGAGCAAGTATACTGACAGCGGATACTGGTCCAACCAGTATCAGCCTCAGGTAGACAGGAATCCCGATGCCAAGACTGTCGCCTATACCCTTTACATCCTTGAGGGCGAGAGAAGCCATGTGGAATCCATCATCCTGGAAGGAAACACGAGGACCAAGGATGAGGTGATTATGCGCGAGTTGCCTTTGAAGGAAGGGGATGTCTTTTCCAATGAGAAGGTTACCACTGGGCTTCGCAGCCTGTACAACTTGCAGTATTTTTCAAGCGTAGTTCCTGAAATAACGCCCGGATCCGAGGATGATCTGGTGAACCTGACCCTGAAGGTTGCGGAGCAAAGCACTCGTTCCGTGCAGTTCGGAATGACGTTCAGCGGTTCATCTTCGGCTGATGATTTCCCCATATCCTTGAACTTGGGCCTTGCCGATTCAAACTTGTTCGGTACGGGAAAGAGCGCCAGCCTGTCTGCCTCAATTGCATCCAGCACCCAGTCCGTGTCTGCCAGCTTCGGTGTGCCGTATCTGTTCGGCAAGCCCATCTCCAACACCGTTTCATTGGGCTACAGCCGGGCTAAAATATTTACGCCAAGGAATGTTTTCCTGCCGAACGGCAATCTGGACAACTTGACCAACTACTTTGATCTTATACAGCACAAGATTTCCTTGTCCGACTCCATAGCCAGGCGCTGGCAGAAGCGTTGGGGCGACTTTACCCTTGCCGGAGGAGGTGCTATCTCCCTCGTTACCAATACCTATGATGGAGATTCCTATATTCCGACCTTTTCCACTATCGAGGATTATCACAACGTGTGGAATCCGAAAAACACTGTATATGGCCAGGTTTCTTTGGACGGGCGCGATTTCTACTTCAACCCCAGCAAGGGTTGGTTTGGAAGCCAGCGTCTGACCTGGATAGGCCTTTTGCCCAAGGGTGTTTTCTCGGAGACTTTTGGAGAAAGCGAGTTCATCTTGAGGTCAACTACGACCGGGGAGCTTTATTTCCAGCTTGTGAACAAACCTATTACGGAAAAGTTCTCCTTGCAGCTCATTCTTGCCGGATTAAGCCAGGTTACTTTCCAGAAGGCTTTCTTCGGTAGCAGCATCTCTTCCACAAACAAGCTCTATCTGGACGGAATGCTTTTCGGACGTGGATGGGAAGTGTCAGACATGGAATTCGGACAAGGCGACCTTCTTTGGAACAATAGCATTGAGCTGCGCTATCCTGTGTTCAAGAACGCCCTTTCGGTGGACCTTTTCTTTGATGCGTCAATGATCAAGAACAGTGCCGTCTCCGGCCTGAACATAAACGATGCAAGTAACTGGCTTTTCAGTTTCGGTCCGGGTCTGAGGGTACTTATGCAGCAGTTGCCCATCCGCGTTTACCTGGCTAATAATTTCACCATTAATGACGGCTTCCAGTGGCGCGACTCCAAGGGGGCTCCCATTGACAATTTCTTTTCCGGCTGGCACTTTGTTTTGTCATTCTCTTCACCAAACAAATAGGGGCGATAATATGAGTAATAATAAGTTCTTGAGATTGCTGCTTGCCTGTGGCATTTTTTTCATGACGGGAGCTGCTTTTGCCCAGCAGATCACCCGTTTTGCCGTGATAGATACTGCGAGGGTTTACCAGGCCTATTTCCGCAACTCATCTCCTGTCCGCAATTATGAGAACAGGAAAAGCGATTATCAGAGCGAGATAGACAGCTTGACCAAGGAACTTGAGACTCTGCATGATCAGAAACTTGAGTACGAGCGTAACGGGGATTCCGAAGCTGCCGCAAAGGCGGCGTCTGAGATTTCTCAGAAGACCGACTATATCAAGGAGTATGCGGCCGCAAAAAATGCGGAATTGGAGTCTCTCAAGTCCTCTCTTGAGAACAATGATGAGTTTTATGAAAGCCTGTATGCGACTATCGAAAAGATTGCCGAGAGCGGAGGCTACAGTGTTGTGATGAGCTTGCAACAGGCAAACGCAATCCTGTGGTACAGCCCTTCCGTTGATATTACTGATGATGTCATAACTCAGCTGGGCCTCTAGCTGTCCGTGTCGCAAAACTGAGAAAATGTCGGACGAGACCCCACTCTTCCTTCAGTACCAAAGCCTGAAGGCTCAGCATCCGGGAGAGATATTATTT
>CAMNGY010000201.1 GCA_946538795.1 uncultured Treponema sp. | reverse complement strand
CACGCCCGGCAAAGCTTTCGTTCATGCGGACAAGCTCCCGCCTCATTGACTGGGCGGCGGCGAAGGCATCCTGTGCATGGGTCTGGCTGGGGACGGGCGCCCCAAAGAGGGCCATGATGGCGTCCCCTATGTATTTGTTGATTACCCCGCCGTGGTCTGCTATGCATTTTTCCAGCCCGGTGAAATATTCGTTCAGGAGAGCGACGACATCGCCCGGCCTCATGGACTCGGACAAGCTGGTGAAGCCCCGTATGTCGCAGAACATTACGGTCACGTCCAGGGTCTGCCCGCCCAGTTCCACGTTTCCTTCCAGCAGGTAGTCGCGCACCTGCGGGGTGACAAGCTTGCCGAACGTGTCCCGGATGAACTCCTTTTCCTCCAGCGAGGAGGCCATGTCGTTGAACGCATCGCCAAGCACGCCCAGCTCATCGTTGGAGCATATCAGCGTCCTGGCGCCGTAGTCCCCCTCCGATATCCTGTTGGCCGCACCCGTCAGCTTTTCCAGCGGCCTCTGGAAGAAGCGGGAGAGCAGCAGCGTCAGGATCAGACCCAGGGCAAGGAGCAGGAGCGCAAAGATAAAATCCTTGTATCCGTCAATCTCCATTCCGTATCGTTTGACGCAGAAGAGGCGGATTCCGATGAACGCTGTCGGGAATACGGATGCGGAGACAAAGTAGAATATGAACATGCTCCTGATGGAGGACAGGGACAATCTTGCCGTGTCCGATATTTTTCCCTTTGGGTACAGGCTGGGAAGGACGAGCCCCCTGTTCAGGGTTTCAAGCGTGAAGTAAATCAGAGTGAAGGCGAAGATGGCTAGGAAAAAGTGGGATGTCATCGAGGAAATCAGCGGGAAGGCTATGCTCAGTCCCTGCGTAATCTTCAGGTAAGCCAGGACGGCCATCTCTGTCAGGAAGCTGCATATCCAGCCTGAAATTCCCCGCAAGGCGAAGGCTCCCGGCATGTTCACCAGAATCTGTACCTTTTTTTTGTCATCGGGCGCAAGGCGCGCGGCTGGAAGCGCGTACAAAAAACAGAGCACGAACGGTATTCCGTATGCCAGCGCACTTCCCACGCCCTCCAGCAAGAAGTAGTGTCTGGCAACGAAGTCCCGCTGCACACAGAAAGTCTCGGTGTCAAGCATGACCAGGCTGGATATGCCGCTTGACTGCACGGCCAGGATATTTGCCAGCAGGCAGATAAGACCGTAGAAAATCATGTGGTAGCGGATGAACAGTTCCTTCAGTTTCATGGTGTATCAGGTTTACAGCATTTCACGGGCAAGGGCTTCCATTTCGGAGATGTTTTTGTCCGTAAGTGAAATTTTTATGCTGACCTTGTTTTCCGCGAACGTGAGGTTCTTGCAGCCTTCTGTCAGCCCCTTGTCAAACAGTGCCCGCATTGCCTTTGCCGCCATCGGTGCCCAGCTGCCGTTCTCTATGAATGCGATTTTCCTGTTCTGATAGTTCCTTTCAATCAGGTGCTCTATGAATTCCCTCATGGCGGGGAACACCCCTCCGTTGTATGTCGTGGATGCGAGTATGAGCTTGCCATAGCGGAACGCATTCTCAACGTTCTCGTAGCTGTCTTCACGGGCAAGGTCGGCTGTTACAACCTTTGGGCAACCTTGCTGCCGCAAGATTTCCGCGAGTTTTTCCGCCGCCTTTTTTGTATTGCCGTAAACCGATGTGTAGGCGATCATCACGCCTTCGCTTTCCACTCCGTAGCTTGACCAGATGTCATAGAGCCGGATGTATTCCTCAATGCCGGAATCCAGCACGGGGCCGTGCAGGGGGCAGATTTTCTGGATGTCCAGGGCGGAGGCTTTCTTGAGCAAAGCCTGGACCTGAACCCCGAACTTTCCGACTATGCCAAAGTAATAGCGGCGTGCCTCGCAAGTCCATCCTTCGGGATCTTCCACATCGTTCGCCCCGAATTTACCGAATGCATCCGCACTGAAAAGTATCTTCTCGCTTTTCTCGTAGCTCATAAGGACTTCTGGCCAATGGACGTTCGGGGCCGCGATGAAGGACAGCACGTGGTTTCCAAGTTCCAGCACGGAGCCTTCCCCTACGACAAGCTCGTCCGCGAAGCTGTCTCCGAAATAGCTTCGCATCATCGTGAAGGCCATCCGTGAGGCGACGATTTTCGCCTGCGGGAATGCCTGCGCGAACTTTTTTATGTTTGCGGAGTGGTCCATCTCCATGTGATGGACCACCAGATAGTCAGGTTCCCTGCCGGAAAGCTCCTTCCGTATGTTCGCAATCCACTGGTCACCGAAAGCCGAGTCAACGCTGTCCATGACGGCAATCTTGTCGTCCAGTATAAGGTAAGAGTTGTATGCCATGCCCAAGGGAACCGTGAACTGGCCCTCAAAGAGGTCTATGGCGTGATCGTCCACGCCGACATACTTGATTGACTCAGAAACCGTATTAATCATTCTTGTTCTCCTCATTTCTCTGTATGCAGGTTGCCAGCAGGCCTTTGCCTGTTCGCTGAAGCGGGCGTTGTACGGATTGCGGCGCGGCCTCTGTTTGTGGCGCGGGCTCTGTTTGCGGGGCGGCCTCCGGCTGGCTGCTGGCTGCGGGCGCATCAGTTGCTTGCGGCGCGGCCTCCGTCTGTGGCGCGTCTGCCGTATGTGGTGCTATGTCCTGCTTCACGTCCGTTCCAAAGACCGTGCTTGCCGCGACATCGGTAAGGGCGCGGGCTTTGTCCCGTTCCCTGGCGGATATAATTTCTTCCAGGGATATAGGGGTATATCCTTCCGGTGGCTCCGGATCCGGCGCGGCAGGCTCTTCTGCCGGCACTGCGGGAGCTTCCTTTGAGGCCGGCTCATCGCCCGTCCCGTCAGAAAGTATCGGCGCGGCAGGCTCTTCTTCTGGCCCGCCTGAGAGCGCATTTACGTCTGTTGCCGGGGCCGCAGGATGGTCTTCTTCCGGAAGCGGGTCTGATTCCTCCGCTGGTTCCCCAAGCAGGTAGGTCTTCATCAGTCCCTTTCCCTTGACTTCTATTTCTACGGGACTTCCGTAGCTGAATTCTGTATGGCTTTGCTCCCATACCCCCTGGGTGACGTGAATGCACCCCGGTGTACCGGTGCTTTCCATCCTGCTTGCGACGTTTACGGTGTCGCCCCAGATGTCGTAGATGAACTTCGTTTTTCCTATTACGCCCGCGACAAGGTTGCCGCAGTTTACGCCGACACGTATTTTCAGCTGCAGGCCCTTTGACTCGTTGAATTCCTCCACATCCTGCATCATTCCCTGGGCCATCTTCAGCATGAGGGACACGCCTCCGTTGTCCTTGCTTTCGGAAAGACCGGTTGCCGCCATGTAGCAGTCCCCGATGGTCTTTATCTTTTCGACCCCGCAGTCTTTTGCCCTCAAGTCAAATCTGGTGAAGAGGGAATTCAGTATGTCAACGACGTCACCGGCCGCCATGCTGTCCGACATCTTTGTGAAGCCTACAAGGTCGGCAAAGAGGACGCATGCGTTGGGATATTGTTTTGCAATCAGGCTTCCCGGATGATCGGTAAGCTCCTGCGCGATGGGGCGGGGCAGTATGTTGAGCAGAAGCTCCTCGGCCTTGTCCTTGGCTACGGCAAGCTCCTTGTTGGACAGCTCCAGCTCCTCGGCTTGTTTCCTTAGTTCCTTGGTCTGCTTGGCCACCTCATTCTCCAGCTTCTGCTGGTAGCGTTTCATCTTCCGGTATCGGTTCCTGATGAGCAGGACGACCGCCAGAATGATGAGGAGTGCTATCTGGAACCAGAACCACCACAGCTGCCAGAGGTATGGTTTTTTTATGAGGATGAGGGGCTTTGCTATGGCCGTCGGCTCCTCCTCGGAATTTTTGGCCATCACGTAAAAGAGATATTTACCGGGCTTGAGGTTTGTGTATGAGACCTCGCGGACAGATGACCAGGGGGAGTATTCGTTCTCAAAGCCTTCCAGCTTGTAGCTGAACTGCATCTGCTCCGGCGAAACGAAGCTGAGTCCCGTGAATTTTATGCGCAGACGCTTGTTTTCCGGCTGGATGGCTATCCGTTCCGCCGTTTCGTCCTGTGGCTCGTTGTCTATGCTTATGCTTTGGATCTGCACGAGGGGCTGCGCCTTGTTGATGACTTTCACCGGATCATATACTGCGAATCCGTCAATCATGGTGAACCAGACCCTGCCTTCTGAATCCTTCATGCTGAGCGACGTGGATGTGACTCCTCCCGACCTCAGGCCGTCCGACCGTCCGTAAAGCCTGCAGTCCAGAATATGGTCCTCTCCGGTCACCAGGGATTTCATCTGGGAGAACTTTGCGGAAAAAACTCCCAGATTGGATGTGAACCAGGCTGTGTCCGTGTAGTCTGTCATTATCTGGAAAACGCCGT
>CAMNGY010000200.1 GCA_946538795.1 uncultured Treponema sp. | reverse complement strand
CCCAACGTGGGCATCCCCCAGAGGTCAAAAAACTCCCCGTCCCCGTCCCACTTCGGGACGTATTCGGCAACGAGAGAAAGGTCCGGCAGGGGAATATCGTGCACTTTCAGTATGCCCTCGATTTTACCGATTGCACTGATGGTTATTTCTTCTGCCGCCTCATTGTTGTAGTCGTGACCATCGCAAGCGTTGAACATATCGAACGGAATCCTAAGAACATGGCATATCTCGTCTTCCGGCTTGCCGTCCGTAAGACCTGCGTACAGCGCGGCGGCCTGTTCATATTCCTCGCGGGTGATTGGGTCCCAATGACCATCGCCATCATATTTGAATTTTATAATACTCTCAGGTGTTATACGATAATATTCACTCCATTCAGAACCCCACCATTCGACGGCCGCCGGACACTGCCACATCTTCCGGGCGACGAGCGTCCAGTCGCGGCCGGGGTAGATGGCAAGGAGGTAACGCTCTATGCACATGAAGATGTAGCACAGGCGGCCTACCACCGTGATGTTTTCAAAACGGCTGTCCATCTTGCCCCCGCTTCTTAATGGAACAAACAGTCCCATTCGCTTCGGTCGCCGCCAATGAGTCCGTTGAAAAGGCTTTCCGCCGTGTCGCCGCAATAGTAGAGCGGGCCGCCCTCCATGAATAGATAGAAGCAACCGTTCTCATGGTAATAGATTTTCATATTGCCACGGTGTGCGAAGCCCACTGGGAACACTGCACCGGGCACACCGTATGGGGCAAGCAGGTGTTTATAGTCTACTTTGCCGTAATTGAGGAAATCCACACACGGATTTATATAATGGCCTTCCTTCTTAACAAAATCACTGTATTTTTCTTCGTATCTAATTGCAAGCAGACCGAACTCATCAAAGAACTCCCGCAGCTTGTCCGGGATTTGCATTCCTGCGTCCGCGTAGGCTTCCTCTATCTGCGAGATGTCAGCCTTCCTCCCGGGAGTCCAGCCCGCGTCCTTAAGACGCTGCAATGCCAGTTCGGTCATCATTCCTCCACGATGAACATCCATTTGATGTCGTACTCGCCAAGAAGATCCTGTTCCTTCATAATCTTGTGCAGGCGGTCGCAGAGCTCGACATCGGGCAGGGAGAGGTCAGCGGGCATCTGGCTCGTGTCGAACGGAAAACCGTTGTACCGTATCAGCTGGCAGTTTTTGAATCCGCCGTGTTTCCGGGCGAACTGCACGGCGGCAACGCGCTCCTCTTTCGTTCCTGTCAGCTTCATATTAGCTCCCCCCATTATGAGCGATAATGCCATAAGTATACAGGCAGGGGCAACAACCGTCAATAAGCCTCTTATGTCCTGCCGCTGGCCCGCACAGCAACCCGTTTATAACTCCGCAAACAAATTCCGATTTGGTGTCATCGCATGGATTGTAGGAATCAATGAGACGCTCCGGCTGAGGAGCTATGGTTTCCCGGCATAAGCAAGGCAGCGGCATACAGCATCTGCGGGCATGCAGGTTGGCCGCACGCTGGATTCCCGCCTGCTTCCCCTACACGTTCCGCACGTTATCGGAGTATTTCTTCTCCTCTATGACCTTTGCGTACTGCGAGGGGGTTGTCCCCGTGAAGTCCTTGAACTCGCGGATGAAGTGGGACTGGTCATAGAAGTCATACTCCGAGGCAATCTCGGTAAGGCTGTCCGTTTTCCCGCCGTGTATGTCCCCCAGCAGAAACTGCCTCTTGACGCTGGCGCACATCTGCTTGACGCTGTAGCCGACTTCCTGCTCGAATATCTTGTTGATGTAGCGGGACGTGTAACCCGACAGCTTTTCCAGGTCCTTCACCCTCACCTTTCCCCTGTTCCGTATTATTATCTCGGAAATCTGGTTGAACAGCTTCTGCTTTTCCCCGGATTTGCTCTCCGTCCCGCAGAGCAATGGGAATTCCTGAAGGAATGCCTTTATGCGGGAGTCAAAATCTTTCTGACTCCCCATGACGGAGCAGAAATCCCTGGAGAAGTCAAGCTCGTCAAGGATGAACACCTTCCCGACCGTTTCCTTCGCCGGGATCCCGGGAATGGAGAACGCGCAGCCCGGAGCGAGCCTTACGCCGAAGTATTCCGCCCCCTTCTTGACGGAGAAAGTCCGCTTCTCCATCGTGCTCCCTACAAAGTGGGTCCTGACGGTCCCGTCCTTGTATTCGAACAGCAGGTTGCTGCAGCCGTCCGTCAGGAGAGGCAGGGTGATGTCCTCCTGCGTCTTGTTGGAGAAGCTGAAGAAATGCGATATACCGTTCTCAAAGAGCAGGCGCTGGCAGAAGTCGTCCGAGTCCAGCACGAAATACGGCTGTATCGACACAAGCGTATCTTTTTCCACGGCATACCCCCGACGAGATTTCTCAGTCGGGACATTCCCCAACCTGAGAGTTTAAAACAAAAAAGGTGCAGGATCGTGGTCTTCCACAGTCCTGCACCTTTGCAAGCATATCCAGTATCGCAGAAATCAGGAAAAATGTCCAGTGGGGAAGGAAGCGGATTTCCGGCCCGCAACGGCATAGACTTTAAATATCAAAGAAGAATGAATAGAAGAACAGCAGCGTCACGGAAAACAGTATTCCGCCAAGGACGTCAGTAAGCCAGTTCACCCCGCAGCGCAGGCAGCCGAAGATTCCTGACAGCATGATGACTGTACACGCGATATGCAGGGAGAGGATAAACTTTTTCGGCCCGCCCAGCAGATCCGCAATGTGACTAACCGTACTGCCCCAGGAAAAAGTGTCGGCAATGTGGAACATCGTGCTGCCCCAGGCAAGGATAAAAAGAACGGTATAGACGGAAGGGAACGATGGAGACGGCTTTGCCTTGTCCGGCATCAGGACGGGCCCGTAATTCACCACAAGCTTTCTGAACGGAAGGCACAGAAGTACGGCAAGGACAAACAGAAAGAACGTTGCCGCCAGGTTCTTGTCAGTCCCGACGCCGTCCCATCCCCCGGACTGTATCATATCCCGTAAAAAGAGAAATACACAGAACGCGCAGACCGCCAGTGACACCCAGCCCAGAAGCTGGACGAACTTGTACCAGGCCGGAGAATATCCAAGCTCCCCGTCGTACTGCCACAGGTTCCTGAACCACAGGTTTACCCGCGAAAGGCCGACCTTTGTCCCTGCCGGCCCGATTGCGGACACATCTGTAATCTTCAGGGCAAAAATCAATACGAGCAGGTAGAGAAAGGTATTCTTCATGAGAAAGCGCTTTCCTTCCTCGGTTATCTCAAAGTGCCCTTCAACAAAGAACATCTCGCTGAAAATATTCATAATTTCATCTACCCTCCTATTTGCATTTCACCGCCAAGCAGCTTTCGCTCGCCGGCCTTGTCCTCCAGCAGCATCGTCTCCTTCTGGGGAACCGGCAAGGTTATGGTGAATACCGTGCCGTGCCCTTTTACGGACTTGACGTCTATGTCCCCTTTGAATTCCTTGACAATCTTGTAGACCATCGTAAGCCCCAGGCCCGTACCTGTCGCCTTGGTCGTATAATACGGCTCGAATATCTTGGATGCGGTCCGCTCTTCCATCCCCGCCCCGTTGTCCGCTATGTTCAGAACGTACTTTCCGTCCTTGACATGGGACTCTATGAGCAGGCAGCCGCTCTCACCGCCAGGACCAGAGTCAGGACCAGAAAAACGATCCTCCATCGCGGCAAGGGCGTTCTGGGCAAGGTTTATGACAAGTTCCCGGAAAAGCTTCTCGTCTATAAAAAGACGGGGAGAATCCTTGCATAGGCGCAGGTCAACGTCCATTCCCTTAGACACGAATTCCGGCCGGAAGAAGGCGGAAAATTTCTCCAGCAGCTTGTCAGGGTCGCTCAGGCTCATGTTCACCTGGAGGGGACGGACGGCGAAAAGGAAGTCCACGACTATCTTGTTCAGGTTGTCTATCTCCTCGTTTATGACGGCAAGGTAGTCCTCCATGAACTTCTCTTTGGGAAGCAGCCCGTCCCCCTCCCGGGATTTTCTGACCGCCTTCTGCAGAAGCTGGATGTGAATGCTGATTGCCCCGAGGGGGTTCTTTATCTCGTGCGCGACGGAAGCGGCAAGGTTGGTCAGACCGGCAAGGCTTTCCATGCGGTGCAGCATGACTTCCTGCTGGGTACGTTCGGTGATGTCTTCGACCGTTATGACCGATCCGGCAATGGTCGTGTCAAAGGCATTTCCTTCCTCGTTCGCCTGCTTTTCGACGAGCGGGAGTATCTTCATCGTAATGAAACGGGTCTTGTCTCCGGCAGAAAGCGAAAACTCCTCGCTCACGTTCGTCTTCTGTTCCGTCGCACAGTTCCGCAGGAATGCACTGATGTATTCGTCGTCAACCAGTTCCCACAGGCGGAACTCACCGATCTTGTCACCGGAAAGCCGTTTCTTGAAGGGAATGAGC
>CAMNGY010000199.1 GCA_946538795.1 uncultured Treponema sp. | reverse complement strand
GCACCCGGGAAAATCGCCCCCGTCTCCGCATGGCTTCGCCGGTCCCGGATGAGGGGACCGGTCACGCCGGGCGGACGGCCCTGCTTACAGGCAGCTTATGGCCCACAGGGGGAGCACTGTCAAATCCGGACAATCTCGATCTGTTTTCCGTATTCCGCCAGAACCCTTGTCATCCCGTCGTTTATCGCATCCATCATGGCGTTGTTCATGATGATTGAGAGCGTCCTTTCCGCATAGTTCGAGCTGTTGTCGTGGGAATACCCGTCGAAGCCCGCAAGGATCACCTTCCTGACCCCGCAGTCCATGAGGAAGCGGACGGCCATAAGACCCGCATTGTCGCGGACAACCTCGACGTCATTCAGCAGGTCCCTGTACTTTGCCTGCAGGTATACCCCGTCCGCGGCTATGTTTGACGTGATTATGCATTTGCCGAGCTTCTCTTTGGGGAACTCGCGGAAGCGCCGTATGTTGCTGATGAAAACGAAATCCGTAGTGCACCGGGGATAATCGAAGTTCACGCTGATTGAAACGACGTTCTCTTTTGCGGCATAATCGGTGATTGTCTCCTTCTCTGTCTCCGAGCTTTTTCCCGGGCCAATCAGAAGGATTTCCTTGCCGGAAATTCTTTCCAGGAATTCCGCCTTGTGGGCATCGTACGCATCCCCTGCTTCCATGTAGGATTCATAAAGGGATTCTATATACCCCCTGTCAAATTCATGCTTCTTTTCATCGCTCATCCTGAGGAAGATTTCGTTCATGTCCTCGACTGTGAGGGTCTTCCGCTCATCAAGGAAAAAGGCATAGCTGGGATGGACGGAATGCAGCGCGGAAAGGTAGTTCGGCAGCGAGTAGCCCCAGCTTTTCTGCTGGTAAAAGCCTGAAAGAACCTCGTCGATGATGCTCAGAAGGGGCTTTATGTCGTAGCCCGTTCCGCAATTTTCGTTCAGATACTCCGTGAAAAGCTCCGTGTTGAGGTTTCCGGCGCCGCGCCCCATCCCATAGACGGAAGAATCTATTATGAGGCTCCTGGAGGTCTGCGTTTCGACGAGGGCCTTCGCATTCGAATAGGCCAGCTGCATGTTGTTGTGCGAGTGGAAGCCTATCATCACATCCTGCCTGAGGTTGTGCTCGGCCATGTAGAAAAGCCTTCTCAGGTCACGCCCTTTCATCTCACCAAAACTGTCAACGATGTAAAAGGCGTATGGGTTCAGCTCGTTGGCGGCATGGATGAGCCTGAGGAATTCCCCGTCCGTATAGCAGAGCGATACCATGGGCTGAAGGAACAGCTTGTATCCTTTGCCGGCTATGACTCTTGCCTCCCGCAGCGCATTGGCCGCATCTTTCTTGTGGAACGCAAGGCGGATCCCGCTGGCTCCTTTGCCGGAATATTCTGGCAGGGCATTGAAATCATAGTCGCCGTAATTGGCCATGATGACAAAGCTGCCCGCACCGCTTTTTTCCGGCAGGATGGCGTTCACCTGCGATATGGAGCTGAACTTCGTGACGTCCGGGTCAAACGCATTACCGTCCAGGATGTAGCCGCATTCGATTATGTCCACATTGGCCTCTGTCAGGCTGCGGATGATTTTCCCGATGTACGCCCTGCCGAACCTCCATTCGTTGCAGTAACCGCCGTCACGGAGCGTGCAGTCCAGGATGCGGATTTTGTTCACGTATTATTCCTTTATTATGCACAGGGAGCAGTGGTCCCCGATCGGAATCTTGACAAGCCTGCCGTGTTCCCTTTCATATTCGATGACGGCCTGGGCGACCCCTTTGTATCCGGGGTTGAAATAGTCATGCACTAGTATTACCCCCCCCCCTATAGTCCGCGGGTAGAAAAACCTGAGTCCTTCCAGGATAGGATTGTACAGGTCAAAGTCAAGGTTGACGAACTGGAACTGGATGTCCTCCAATCCTGCTGCGGTATCGGGAAAATAACCCTTCCTTATGACGGCCTTGTCACTGTGCGGCAGCTCGCCCAGCACCAAGTCCTCGCTTGTGATGTTAAGGTGCTTCTCCTTTTCTATGGAGTATCCGTTCTCCCTCTCCGTCTTTATGTCGCGTGAGTCAAAGCCCTCAAAGGTGTCAAAGAGATAGATTGGGCTGTCCGGGAAACATGCGTTTATCTCCTTCGCGAACTCTCCCTGAAACACCCCGCCTTCTGCCACAGGGATGGCCGACTGCGGGCGCATGGCCGCATAGTCACGCAGAAAGTTGAGCCGTGCGTTCACCTGCGTGGCAACGAACGTACGGTTTATCTTTGCCGCAGGGACACCGGCTTCCACGAGCTGCTCCTGAATGATGTCATAGCCGGTGAGCGAGGCGACTATCACTTCGTCAAAGGCCGCCTTTCCGTGTGCCCCAGCATTTCCCAGAATGGGGACGCCATCAATGTCACATCCCCATTTGGCCTTGTCATTGTCCAAAAATCCAGCGACCTGTACGGTGCCTTTTACTTCACTGTAAATGCGTCGGCCAGTACTTCCAACGCCAAAAATCAGAACTCTTTTCATGACAGATTATCCTCATTCTTTCTGTTTAAAATTTTTCTTATAGTTGAAGACTGCATCAGCAATCGTAAAATCCTCGGCCTCATCAATGTCCATACCCTCGATTTCACCGACTTCAACGATATACGGCTTGGTACCGATACGTCTGTTCAGTCTTTTTATTACATCGTGCCGGTATATATAAAATCCGCTTGTTTCCTCATAAATGGGAGGCAGGTCTTGTGTTCTTGGAATCGCATCGAGCTTGTAGTTGAAAGGCTTGCCGTCCTTCCACAAAAAATCCTGCAATTTTTTTGCCGCAAACGCAGAGTCATACCCGCCATTTTTTACGGCCTCAAGCCCTTTTTTAATAGACTCTGGTGAAATGAAAGGCGCGGTGGTATGCGCCATGATATAGATGTCAGCGGTTACATCGTTTGAGAATGCGGACAGGACAGCGTTCATTTTTGTTTCATCACTGTCAAGCCTTTCATCCCTTTGAAGGAACATCACTCCCGGAGGCATGAAGTCCTGAATGGAGGGGCTGCTGCAGTATACATACACGCTGTCAAGTTCATCTATAGATAGAAGTGTCCTAAGAATGTACTGGCACAAAGGCTTTCCGTTAGTAAACGCTTTTGTGTTTTTTTGTGGCAGCCGCCTGTTGTTCAGCTTCATGGGGACTACAGCCACGGTCTTCATGCGGCAACCTCCTGAAGGAGGATATTGCCACCGAGGATTATACTATGCTTGTACCCCCCCCCATCTATATTTTGGGAATTAAGCTTTTTCTGCACGAGGCACCGTACCTTCTCCAAATCATTGGGCGTGTCAACGGCGACAGTGTCAGACTCCACCTCGGTATACTGAACTTTCCATCCGTTTTCTATGAAACGCAATATTTCAATATCCTCAACAGCCTCTATCTTTGCCTTCCCGTATTTTTTGCCGTAGTCGCAGTAGAAGCGCAGAGCTTCCGGCTTGAAGCCGTAAACACAGACCTGCTTGTAATAGGCATATTCAAGGCTGCCTTTGGGATACGGGGCGGTCGCCCTGGTAAGGTAAATACCCACGCCCTCCTTGTTCGTAATGACTTTTGGTACCGTGCAGTTCACGGCATCCACAGGGTCTTTTATGCGTGCCATCAGGTTTGAGACCTGCAAGCCTGAATCTGAATAGAAAGGTGTTATGGCGGCCCTTATGGTCTCTGGCTCAAGCAGGGGCTCATCGCCCTGAATGTTCACGTAGAGGTCAGCGGGAATTTTCTCCGCGACTTCACCGATCCTGTCCGTTCCCGTCCTGTGGCTTCCGCTTGTCATGATGACCTGTATGTCAAGCGATTTGCAGGCATCAAATATCTTGTCGTCGTCAGTGGCGACATATACCGCGGAGAAATCAGCGACCTTCTTCGCCTGCCGGTATACCCACCAAATCATCGGTTTTCCGCAGATGTCTGCGAGGGGCTTGCCGGGAAAGCGCGAGGATTTGTAGCGGGCAGGTATCACTGCAATTATGTTCATAAAAAGCGGCCCTCCTTTTTTTAAGGGTGTTTCCTGTTATTGACAGCTTAAATTCTGGATATTTTTTTGATTGTCGCCGTTGACGTTTTAAACTTGCCGTGCGGTTCCGGCCCTTGGATGTGGGGGCTGGCGGACGCAGATCCGGCGGAATTATTCCTCCGGCTCTGGCTCTTCCGCCCCTGGACATCTCCAATGTCCGCTTCAATTACAAAAAGCATTTGAGAGCATCGGCAAGGTGATTGATGAAAAGGCCCTGGACAAGATGACCATGGCCACAGGGGGGGGTATGCCTATACCTCCCAGCTTATGGGCTGGCTTGTATGGAAAAACATGCAGGACCATTGCTGTCCAATTAACCGAACAGGTACTTTATAAAAGTTAAGATCCTTGTTAT
>CAMNGY010000198.1 GCA_946538795.1 uncultured Treponema sp. | reverse complement strand
ACAAAGGCAAGCCCGTTGCCGTTGCAGGATATTATCGCAAAAAGGAAGAGAAGGACCGGAAGCATACAGGCCGAAGGCCACATACGCCTCGCAAAAAAAGCCTCATTTTTCATTGTCAGTCTCCTGACCGTTATTATACAGATAATAACAGCCTCTTTCAATAATCCGCACCAGCTGTATTTACATGTTTTTCCCCGCGTGTTATACTTCGCCCGTTCTTTTTTTAAGGAGGAAACATGAACGACATTTTTTTTGTTGTCAGGCACAAAGCCGCAATCCTGACGGCGCTGGTACTGCTGGCCGCCAGTTTCCAGGCAACGGCACAGGACAGTTCCAAAACTGAAGAAGTTCAGCAATACAAAAGGATTCCCAACAAGCTGAAGCCGGGCTCATCCACGCTAAGCATAGACCTGCCTTTCACTTTTGAGGAGCAGTTCATTGACGAGGAAATTCCCGCTGACCAGAAGAACTGGTTCAAGGCCAGCAAACGCGGGCAGGCAAACCGGGACCCTGTGCTGCTGGTGGTATCATACGCTCTTTATACGCAGGAGTACATAAGCAAGTACATAACAGGCAATGAGGATGCGGCCTTGCGGGCTTACCTGCAGGGTGGCATGATTAACCGCATGAACATGCTGGAGAAGGAGGGGGAGATTTCCGCCTTCAACTACCGGGTTATGGACATCAAGCTTTCTGACAGCAAGGACAAGGCCCTGCTCATGAAGGCAAAATACCGCGAGGGTTCCCAAGATTTCGAAGTCTGGCTGCTGCAGATCCTTCACAAAAAGGAGATATGGCAGCTCACGTTCTTCTTTGACCCCAAGAACATCGCCATGCAGGATGCCGTGGAAGCGGCCTGCTTCAGCGCAGTCATAAAATAGTTTTCCCAAGCACGATGATGGCACGCATTGAATTCCTTGCAGAAAACCTCGCCTCCCGCTACGGAAACGTCAAGCGGGCCAGGGGGTCCTTCCTGTACACGCAAAAAGGAGTCCGGCTCACCGACCTCTACGCTGAGGGCGGCAGGGCCATATTGGGCTGGGGAGGCGGTCCGGCCGTCACCGCGCTCAAGGACGTGCTGTCGCGGGGCATTACCGGCAGCTACAGGACAGACTGGGATTACAGGCTGGACAAGGCCGTTTCCGATTTGCTTGGCTTCACGGCAAAGGTTTACGCATTCGCCAGCGCGCAGGATGCGGAACAGTGCGCAAGCGGGCTGCCAGCAACCTGGCGTCCCTGGTCCGACAGGGACTATGCGGAATGCAAGTCAGTGATTGTTGTCCCGCCCTTCCCCACGGCCCAGGGCATCACCCTGCTGGCCGTACGGAAAGAAGCGGAAGCGGATATGAAAGCGGATCTTCCCGACAACGCGGCTATCCGCATTCCCGCCCCCCTCAAGGCGGCCCTGGCCCGGTCAGTCTATGACGTAATCAAGGCCCAGGCGGAACGGCAGGAAAAGGATTTTTTCATCTATGACAAGCTGCTGACCCGCTACTGGACGCGGCGCGGTCCCTGGCTCACGCCCAAGGTTCCCGAAAAAGCCTACGATGACTTTATCCTGCACTGCCTGGACTGCGAGCTGGTAATAAGCCCCGTCTACAGCCAGGACAGCATAGTTCCGTTCGGGGTGGACAAAGGCGTATTCCGCAAGCTGGAGCGCGCACCTTTCGAATTCTGACTTACGGCCACGCCTTTATCCTTTATGCTAACCTATTCTATCCAGCTCGGCCAGCCACAGGGCCGCGCTGGCATCGCTGGGCATGCGCCAGTCCCCGCGCGGGGACAGCGAGACCGTACCGACCTTGGCACCGTCCGGCATGCAGCTCCGCTTGAACTGCTGGGCAAAGAAACGGCGGTAAAAGACCTTCAGCCATCGCAGGATAATCTCATCGGTATACTCGCCGTCAAAGTCCTGGGCAGGCCTTCCGGAAAAGGCCATGCGGGCAAGGAAATAGACCTTGGACGGAGAAAAGCCCCAGCGAAGCACATTATATAGAAAGAAATCATGCAGCTCATAGGGGCCTACTATCTCCTCGGTCTTCTGGGAAATCTCACCCGCAGAAGGCGGCAGCAGCTCCGGGCTGACCGGGGTAGCGAGTATATCGCGCAGCACGGAAGCAAGGCGGGGATCCCCCTTACTTTCCGCCTCATCCGAAAAATACGAGACCAAGTGGCGCACCAGGCTTTTGGGAATGCTCGCGTTAACCCCGTACATGGACATCTGGTCGCCCCCGTAGGTGCACCAGCCCAGGGCAAGCTCGCTCAAATCGCCGGTCCCTATGACCAGCCCGCCGGACTGATTGGCCATGTCCATGAGCACCTGGGTCCGCTCCCGCGCCTGAGCGTTCTCATAGGTAACGTCATGCTTCTCCTGGTCCTGTCCTATATCCCGGAAATGGCTCAGGACGGATTCCTTTATGTCAACTTCTTTCAGCGTACAGCGGCAGGATTCCGCAAGGGCATACGCGTTTCCCTTGGTCCGGGATGTGGTTCCGAAGCAGGGCATCGTCACGGCAAGTATTCCCTTGCGGTCCAGCCCCAGCTTGTCGAACGCACGGCAGCAGACAAGCAGGGCAAGCGTGGAATCCAGCCCGCCGCTCAGGCCCACCACGGCCCCCCTGGCCCCTATGTGGGACAGGCGTTTGACCAGGCCTTCAGCCTGCATCTCTATGACGGCGTGAGAACGGGCCGACCGCTCCTCCTTGCCTTCCGGGACAAAGGGATGGGCGTCCACAGGAGGAACCAGGCTTTCCGCCTGTCCCGAAGCATGGCTGGCCGCCGACTGGAAGCCAATTCCTGAGGCAGCGGCCTCCCCTTCCCCGAAAGGATTCTCATCAAGCTCGAAAATGACGGTCCGGTACGAGTCGTCCACAAAGTCCTCCCTGCAAGAGGCGAACGTCGTGGTCCTGAGCCTGTCCTGGGATATGCGCTCCAAGTCTATGTCCGCAAGGAGCAGCTTCCCGCAGTCGTCGAACAAGGCCGACTCCGCCATAACCGAACCGTTCAGCGCGATGATGTTGTGCCCCGAAAAAACCATGTCGGTGCTGCTCTCTCCCCTGCCCGCATCACAATAGACGTAGGCGGAGATTTCCTTGGCCGACAGGGACGAAACCAGGTTCCGGCGGTACACGGCCTTGCCTACCACCTCGTTGCTCGCGCTCAGGTTGGCTATGACGCTGGCCCCGTTCAGGGCGTGGCGGACGGACGGCGAGAAGGGTGTCCACGCATCCTCGCAGATTTCCGCGGCAACCTTCAGAAGGCTCTCGTCCTTTTCCTGCAGCATGATGTTGACTCCAAAGGGGACCTCGCACATGTCCTCGGAAAGGTACACGGCATCCGGAACGCCCCGCAGGGGCGGCGAGAACCAGCGCCTTTCATAGAACTCGCCGTAGTTCGGGATATACACCTTGGGCATAATGGCAAGGACCTCCCCTTTGTTCACGAAGGCCGCCACGTTGTAGCGGACTCCACCCACTGCCAGCGGCAGGCCCACTACGGAAAGGATTCCCAGGTCCTTCGTCTGTTCGGCTATCCTGAGCAGGGCCTCGCGGGAAGCCTTCATCAAGGAGTCCTGCGCGAACAGGTCCCCGCAGCTATATCCGGTTATGCACAGCTCCGGGAAAACCAGCAGGCGGGCAGCCTTTGAATGGGCCTCCCGGATGCAGGACACAATCTGGTCCGCGTTGTAAGCGCAGTCCGCCACTCTGAGGGAAGGGCTGACGGCGGCAGCCCTTAGGATGGAATACTTCATGCCTCCATTATAACAGGAAGTCGGATTTGACAAAAGAGGGCTTTTAGGTTTAAACTGTCTTCATGGCCAAAAAAAGATATTCCTTCGTATTCGATGCCCCGGTAAGCATAATCCTGGTGCTTGCGTATGTCGCCGTATATGCGCTGGACATAAGCCTTGGAGCCAGGATCTCCTTGCCCGAAGGACAGACTTTCATATCATATCTGTTCCGCTGCACAAGCATGGACCTGAAGGCCCCGCTGGACTACGCGCGCCTTTTCCTCCATGCGCTGGGATCCGACGGCTGGAATTCCATATTGCTCAACGCCCTGCTCATGCTCATACTGGGAAAAAGCGCGGAGGAAGGGGCTGGCTCCGCCACGCTGGCCGTAATGACCCTCCTGTCACCGCTGGTCGCCGGTGTCATCACCTGCCTTGTTCCCGGCCTGTCAGCCCAGGGGCCTGACCCGATCATCTTCATGATGATCCTCCTGAATTTCTTCATCAGCCTTTCAGCCGAGTCCATATCCTGCAGCTGGATCCTGGTCTTCCTTGCCTTCACCGCATTCCGCGCATACGGGCTTGTAGCTTCCATGCTGCCCGCAAACATAGGCGCAATGATCAGCCCCTGCCTGCCCCTGTTCATCTCCCTGGCCGGAGGCATAGCGGGCAGCCTGC
>CAMNGY010000197.1 GCA_946538795.1 uncultured Treponema sp. | reverse complement strand
CTCAAGCCATCCGTAGGGATAGTAGAACACATAGCCGATAGCCTCGCGCAGCACGCCGAGCCGGGTCGGGTCAAGCTGCACGTAGAGGCTGCCGCGCCCGTCCTCCGCGTCTCCCGGAATGACCAGCAGCTCCTTCGCGCCTTCCGAGCCTTCGACCGAGCCGACGGTCGTCACGGTCTCAAAGATGTAGGGCTTCTCTATCTCGAGCGGAAGCAGCATCTTCTCGTTGATGTCTTTTCCGGTCAGCGTAAATGCGAGCGTAATCCAGCCCTGCTTCTCGGCGGTGATGTCGAACATCAGGGCCTTGGTCGTGTTCGCCGCGACCTTGAGCTTCTTGGTGTCCTTGCCCTTGACCGAAGCCCTGCCGGGCAGCTTCTGCACGGAAGAGGCATCCTGTTTCTCTCCTGCGGCCTCGGTTCCTTCAAGGATCTCCAGCCTGACGCTGACTTCGGACGCGGAAGACTTGAGGTTTGAAATCGTCAGGCCGACCTCTCCCCTGTCGTCAAGGCGCAGGACGCGGGGCAGGACGGGGCGGGCGGAAACAGGCTCCGCGACGCTCATCTCCTCCTCGCCCAGGCCGAACAGGTCCGCCTTGACCGCCGCCGCCGTCAGCCGGTAGGCGGTGATGCTGTCTGGCAGGGTGAAGCTGACGGTCGCCTTGCCATTCTTATCGGTCACGATGGACGGATTATAGTAGGCGGTCGAGGCGAAGTTCTTGCGGACTTTCATGCCTCCCGCTTCGGCAGCCATTGGCTCCATCTCTATCGCGGCCCCCGCCATGTCGGCCGTCGCGGCGGACTTGTACATCCGCATGCCGTTCGTCGAATAGACCATATCTTCCTCGGCCTCCATGGTCGCCTCCTCCTGCGCGACGAGGAGGGAGCGGGAGTCGCCGCCGGAAGCCCCGTCGTTAAAGAGCCAGCGGGCATAGAAACGGTCAAGCGGATTTTCCACGTGGTAATCTATCAAATCAAGGACTCCCCGGTCCACGGCCTGCACCGCGATGCGGGCATTCGGGACGGGTTTTCCGTCCTTGGTCGCGCGGAGGGTCAGGGTCACACTGCTGCCCGGCTCGTAGCTCTTCTGGTCAGCGCGTATCTCCACGTCTATAGCACGGCTCCTCGTGCTGACGTTCAGGCTCGTAACGCCGAAGACGCTGTGGGTCAGTTCCTCCGCCCCGGTCTTGCCGCCGCTCTCGCTGAATGAGGAGAGTGAGACGTATACGACGGGGACGTAGCTTTCCTCTATCGGAATCTTTATCTCCGAGACAGGGGAATCTATGTCTATGACCTTGTGGGAAATCAGCTTCTCCCTCTCCACGCAGAGAAGGTACTTCCCCTTCTCAAGCGGGGACTCAAGCAGGATGCTCGCCGTGTCACCGACATTGTACTCCTCCTTGTCGGCCCTGAGCGTTATCGCATCGCCGTTGTTGCCCCGGTAGTACCAGTCGCTTGAGATGACGTAGAAGCTCCGCTCGCTGACGACGCTGTTGCCGTCCCCGTCCGTCGCGGACAGGCGGATTTTGTATACCCCTCCGTGCTTTGGCTTGACTGAGAAGCGCGCGGGCTTGGCGGATGAAGGGAAGGAAAGCTCCCTCTCCTCCTCGGTCACAAGCTCGCGCACCCAGCGGGTCGTCACCACGCCCCGGCCGCTCATCTCCTGCACGGATTTCCAGCTCTCGTGCACGAGCTCCATCTTTATCTTCGTGTTCCTGCCCCGGTCGCGCGCGGACGGAAGCTTCTCAAGCGGGGTTATCGCCGTGTACGAAAAGCTGACCTGCTCGCCCTTCTTGGGGAAGCCTGCCGCGCCGCGCCCGCCTTTCTTCACATTGCCGATTCCGAGGTAATAGCGGGCGGGGTGCACGGTCGTGCTCGCGGTCGTCCTGACCGCCTGGTTCCCGCTGTCGCTTATCTGCGTCACTACCGTGTAGGTGCGGGGAAAGCCGTCAAAACCGTCATCCTTCGTGCTGTGGCTTGAGGAAATTTTCCCGTCCCCGTCAAGGCTGCCGTTCTCGTCACCGTGCCAGTTGTGCCAGACCGTATGCTCCAGCGGGGTAAAGCTCATTCCCTTGTAGTCATCGCCCTCCGGCGCAAAATAGCCTGCTTCGCTTAACCAGAAGGAGCGGGTGCTCGCCCCGCCCATGCTGCCGCCTCCAAGGTAGCTCGCCTTCACGTCGGCGGAAAGCGTGTCCCCCCGGAAGTAGGTCAGGTCGGCGATGCCCGTTGAGGCCTCGAATCTCAGCTTCTCGAAGAACTGCACGTCTATGCTTTCATTATAGGTCTGCTCGCTCGCGGCGGCTCCCGTGCCGCAGCTGCGCTTGTACGCTATCGTGTAGTTTCCGGGGGCGATGTCGTCGGGAAGCTTCATCACCGCGCTCATCATGCCCTCGCCGTCAAGCGTTCCCTCGCCTGAGTAATAGACCTTTGCATTCCGCCAGCCGCCGTCGGTCAGCTGTATCGTGTACTTCGCCTCATTCCCGGACGGCGTCTCATAGCGCCCGTCGCGGAGGAGGTTTCGGTCAATCAGGGTGAAGGAGACGGTCTCGCCCGGCTTGTAGAGCCTCCTGTCGCTGAACCCGTAGGCGACCATCCGCTTGTGGCTGTCCCCGGCCTCCTCAGGCTCATCGGGGCTGGCGGAATTCTCTATCAAGGCCTTCGTGTAGACAGGCTCGCTCCGGTAGCGGACGATGCCGTAGAATGAACCGGGGGAATATATGACGCGGTCGTCCTTCGTCCGCGCCTCAAAGTAGAGGCCCGCATTGTCGTTCCTGTCAAGCAGGCTCCTGTCCCCGCCTGCCGAAAAGTCGAACTCCGCGATGCCGTCCTTGTTCGTCACCGCCGTCGCAATCGCCTTGTGGCTGCCGGTAAGGATTGACTCCTGTTTGCCATAGTCCGGGTAGGGGATGAAATACGCGCTGACATCCGCCCCTGCGACGGGCTTGCCGTCCTTCAGGCTCGTCACGAGGAGGACGGCCTTGTCGTAAGCGTAGCGGGCGGTCACCCCCAGGTTGGTCACCTGCAGGATCTGCTCGTTCTCCATCGTCTCAAGGCTCGGTTTGGAATCCTTGCGCCACGAGGGGGCATACTCGTAGACGATGCGGGCAGTGAATTTGACCGCCCCGTGGTATGTGCCACCAGACTCCTCCAGGAAGGGGCGCAGGTCAACGACTTCCGTAATCTTCTTGTCCTGCGGTATGCGTGCGGGGTCGAGCACGAAGGTCTTGGCGGCCGCTCCGGTTCCTTCGGCTCTGCCAGAGCCTGATCCCGCTCCCGACAGGCTTTCTATCTTATAGTACGAGCCTGCCTTGATGTTCTGGTGATAGAATGTGATGGCCGGGCTTGCGTTCGCTTCCAGCGCCTTAAAGCCCGAGTTCTGGAAGAGGGCGTAGCTTTCAGGCTGCGGAACCGTTATGTCCTGGCCGTAGTCCTTGTCCAGCTGCCTGCCGTAGATGTCGGTCAGCGTCTTCGCAATGAGAATCCTGTATGTGTCGCCGTGCTTCACGCCCAGACCGGAGACCGTCAGGCAGCTGCCCGACACGGAAAGATTGTCCTTCGTGACAGCCCGGCCCAGCGACGTGGAGATGCTCTTTGCAAGTTCCTCCTCGCTGCCTTCCTTGAGCGGTGCGGAAAATGAGATATAGACCGGAAAGTCATCGTTCGCGTTCCTGCTGCTCCGGCTCCAGTCCACGCCCGTCATGCGGAATTTGACGAGGGTATGGAACTTCTTCTGCCGGTCGGCGGACGTGGGGTAGCAGTCCCTGTCCGCCACGGCCCCTTTCTTTAAGGTCACGATAACGTCCGTGTCCTCAGGGGGCTGGGCGTCCAGCGTCAGCCAGATGAAGTTTTTTTCGTCCTTTGCCTTCTGATTCTGCGCAGCGGTGAACGGAAGCTCGTTCCCGCCAGAGTCCGTCACGCTGATGTAGTCCCTGACGACCGCACAGTTGACGGGGAAGTTGAAGGACACGCCAATGTCGCGGGCGGCTTCGAGGGGGACGCTTGACGTGCTGACGTACCGGCCCTCCTTGTACTCCGCGTATGCGGGGCGGACGGCAGTCAGCTTGAGCTCCTCGGTGTGGAAGCGGTATTCCAGCTGCCCGGTTATGGCATTGCCCTTGACGGACTTCGTCTTAGGGCTGACTTTTACCGTGTATTCTTTCTGGGGCAGGACCTCATCTGTGCTGTCAAAGCTGAGGATGCTCGTCCCCTTCCAGCGGAACACGCCGTTCTCCAGGGTCATGTACCCCCGCGGCGTCCCGTCCTTGGGGATCGAGACGGAGCCCGGGTTGCAGTAGACATAACTCCCGTGATCCTCACACGCCGGCACATGGGTATGCCCGTGCAGCAGGATATCCCCGTCGTGCAGGGGCGGCAGGTTCTCCCGGTTGTAGACATGTCCGTGGGTGGCAAAGATCATCCGGCTGCCCT
>CAMNGY010000196.1 GCA_946538795.1 uncultured Treponema sp. | reverse complement strand
TTGAAAATCTGGACATCAACGCTTTTATCCGCAGTGAAAATGAACGCTATTCGGAAAAGACTCCACCTAAAACCAAACAAGTTGGAAATATTGAGTTCACGGAAAACACATCCCTTCGTCTTCCTCCAAATCTTTTCCTCTATGCCACGATGAACACCAGCGACCAGAATGTTTTCACTCTGGATAATGCTTTTCAGCGAAGATGGGACATGCAGCTTGTAAAAAATGAATGTTCTGACACAAATCAGATGAAAGCAACAATCACTGTGAACAATCAGAAGATAACATGGAAGGATTTTCAGCAAACTATTAACGCTGTTATCGGTGAAAAATCCAATGAAAGCGGTCTTTCCAGTATGGAAGACAAACGTTTGGGCTGCTGGTTTGTTAAGGCTGAAAATGGCGAAATTAAAGCAAACGTTTTTGCAGATAAAGTTCTCAAGTATCTTTGGGACGATGCCTTTAAGTTCTACCATCAGGAAATGTTCAAGGGTGGCATAAAAAACTTTGAAGAACTTCACAAGGCTTTCTTGAAAGAAGGATTTTCAGTATTCAGTGATGAATGCAGGTTAGGGGAAAAACTTCAATCTGTGGAGTCTTCAGCAGAGTCATCGTCTACTTCAATAGATTCTGAATCAAGTTCTGAATGACGTCGTAATGGTCCTGTTAGGTCAAGTTGAATGGAAGCAAAAGAATTAAAAAGCGAGCAAAATAAACCTTCTCTCTCTGACCTCTGCGTTTACTTTGAAAATTCTTCCCGCGATGAAGAATCAGGGCAAGTGGATAAATTTGTAGGCTTGCGTTTTATTGATGGAAAACTTTCAATACATTTTCCTGTGGGCTATAAAGAGCCAGATAAAAGTGACAATAAGCAAATTAGGCTGGACATTCTGAATTTAATCAGCGTGCTTTCTTCATTTGGAAGCCCAGAGGCGGAACTTGTAAGAAACGACTTCCGCTCAAAACAGCAAAATGTAGACTTCCCAGTTCATGCCTATCTTTTTATCATCAGCGATTTTTTGAATCACGGTTACTACCAACAGAAGGAGCAGATTTACAAACGTGGAACAAGCGGAAAAATCAACTGGAGCCGTACGATAAAGCAGGTGAGACCTCAGATTGCAGATGAAAGCCCAGTTTACTTAGAGTTCATCACGCAGAAAAACCTTCACAACGAAAATGCCCTTTTGACTTTGATTCATAAATACTGCGTGTACGAAAGTTTTCAAAAGCTAGGTTTTCTTTTTAGCTCATACAAACCGCAAAAACCGGCTCTTTCTTTTAACAAGTCACTTTTTACATCTGTCATAAAATCCAAAATCGCTTCTACCTTTAACGAAAAGGAGCTTCTTCTTTTTAAGAACATGCTGGATATGATTAACTATCTAGATAATTCCAGCGAGAAAAAAGATTTTATCTACGGCACGAATAATTTTCATCACGTTTGGGAGCAGCTGGTAGATTTAGTTTACGGCGAAAAAGACAAGGGGAAATTTTATCCAAAAGTCTACTGGAAACTGGGCGAAAAGAAAGAAACTTTTACTTTTGGTAATTCAGAAAAACGAAACTCCCTGCGCCCTGACACAATCATGATTACAAATCGCGGAGAATCGAATCAGAAAATATTTGTTCTGGACTCAAAATATTACCGTTACGGAGCCACAAAAAATCCAAATCATCTGCCGGATAGTGGCAGTGTAGTAAAACAGCTTGCTTATGCTGAATATATCGACAATCCTAAAAATCAAAGCAAACTTCCAGACGGCGTAGGTGAGAATATTACAGATTCTTCTATATATAACGCCTTCATCATGCCGGCAGAAAAGTCCGAACCGGAAAACATTGGTTTTGTTTCTGCTGATTATGTTCTTTCGCAAGATACCGAAAATGCAAAAAAAACTTACCATAAAATCTACGGTATCCTTTTGGATATCCGCTCTCTCATGTACCGACACATTCCTCACGACAAGCAGATGATTACCCAGCTCGCGGATTTAATTGAACACACATAGACAATAACTCCACTGCAACACCTACGAAGCCGAGAAAATAGAAGAAGGAGAAGCTTCGTTCCCGTCTGGTCGATGTATGAGTGAAGGGACCGAAGCAGGATTACTCTCTGCCGGTCTTTGACTACGGGGAGACTTATTGCATTGAGATTCAGCTGCTCGTCCTTGCCGAAAAAAGCAGCTACAAGTTCGACAAGGTGGTGGTGCCCCTGCCGTAAATTCGAGGGCGACCGGTCCTCATGCCTCCAGAAGGGCGACCAGACCGTCCTCCTGCCCCGTAAAGGGCGTCTTGTCAAACCCGGCAAACAGGTCCGTGCGCCTGAAGCCCGCCGTCCGGGCAAATTCCGCAAGCTGGCCGCTTGTCAGAGGGAAAGACCTCTCGTCCTCCAGAATGGGGAGCAGGCTGCCGTTGCCGGTCTCAAGGTTCTGCTTTAGGTAAAAACTGCCGTTGTCGTTTCTCCACAGCTCGGTGAAAAGGCTGGCCCTCATGCTGGCCCTGGTGGGCAGCTGCTGCATGGGGATTCCCTGGTTCATTATGTCGAAATTGGGCAGGCTGATGACAAAGCGCCCCCCGTCCGTGAGCAGGGTGCGTACATCCCGGAAGAACTGAAGCATCTGCTGCTCATCGGGAATCATCATTATCTGGTCGTCAAGTATCGATATTATATTGTAGAATCCCTTACCCAGGAAGCGGGACATGTCCTGATATCCCATCTGGAAAAAGCGGATGGACATGAGCTGGCTGCGCTTCCGCATGCTGGCCGCATGCAGCAGGTCGGCGTGAAACTCTATTCCCGTGACGTCGAAACCTTCCCGCGCGAGTATGCTCTCAAAGACACCCGTGCCGCACTGTATGCTGAGGATTTTGACGGGATCCGAATAGTTTTTTACTAATTCGTCGTAGAATTTCTTCTGGGCCGTCGTCACAGGAAACAGCTCGTCATAGTATTCCACAATATTTTGTATTGAGTACATAGGTACATTATAAGGCTGACAGAGCCTTTTTGCAATGTTTTTTTTATGGGAGCGGGGCTGGCACTGTCAAACGGCCCCTTCAAAAGGAGGAATCCCGCCCGCATAGTTCCAGCCGCAAGTCAGGACGGGGCACGAACCGTCCCCGCATCCCGCCTGTCCTGCCATCGCTCACAGGAAGTAAGTCCGCATCTGCCCCTTGCCTTTTACGGCCACATCCACGCTCTCACCGTAGGGAAAAGAGCCTTTTGTCTGCTCCCAGGTCGCCTCGCTGACGTGGATCCGCATGGGCACGCCCGTGCTTTCCATCCGGCTGGCCACGTTGACCGTGTCGCCCCACAGATCGTAGATGAACTTGCTCCTGCCTATGACACCGGCCACAAGCTCGCCCGAGTTCACGCCGACGCGTATCTGAAGGTCGGTCCCCCAGCTGTCATTGAATTCCCTCACGTCATCAAGAAGCCCCCGGGCAAAGCGGACCATCTGCTCCGCATCCCCGGCCCCGCCATCCTTGCGCAGGCCCGTCGCCGCCATGTAAGAGTCGCCGATCGTCTTTATCTTCTCCACGCCCTCTTTCTTCGCCCTCTCGTCAAACTTGGACGTAAGCCTGTTCAGCATCGTGACGACTTTCTCCGCGCTCATCACCCCGCTCATCTTCGTAAAGCCCACTATGTCCGTGAAAAGAACGGTCGCATCAGAATACTTCCTAGCTATCGTTCGGTCTGGATGTTCTGTCAGCTCGGCAGCCACATCCGAGGGAAGTATGTTAAGGAGAAGTCCCTCGGCCTTCTCGTTGGCGGCCTTGAGCTCGCGGGTACGCTTTGCGACTTTCTCCTCCAGGACCTTCTGGTAGCGGCGCATGGAGAGGATTTTCCAGAGCACCAGGGCCGCCGCCGCAAGGACAAGCAGGGGCCAGAACCAGGGCCGCTGCCAAAAGTAAGGCATCTTGATGACCGTCAGCGGAACGGAAGGCTCGCCCTGTATGCCGTCGCCGTTCTGCGCCATCACCGTGAACGTATACGTCCCAGGCTTCAGGTTGGTATATGAAACGCTCCTGGTCGTCGTCCACTCGCAGTAATCCGAATCAAAGCCGGCCAGCTTATAGCGGAACCTCATGTTCTCAGACGAGATGAAGCTCATCCCGGTGTACTTTATGCTGAGCCTCTTTTCCGAAGGCGACAGGACGATTCTCTCGCCGTGCCAGCCGGACGTCAGGTTGTCCACCGTGTAATCCTGTATCTCTGTCCGGGGAGGCTGGTTGTTCATTCCGCCCTTGGACGGATCGTAGATGGCAAAGCCGTCGGTCAGCGTGAACCAGACCCTGCCGGAAGAATCCTTCTCCGAAAGCGACGTGGATGTGACGCCGCTGGTGATGAGCCCGTCCGACGCCCCGTAATACCTGGGACTTACCTTCTTCCTGCTGCCCCCCACGACTTCCTGTAT
>CAMNGY010000195.1 GCA_946538795.1 uncultured Treponema sp. | reverse complement strand
ACCTCTCAAAAAAGCGACTTACAAGGATTTTTTGCAGTTTGACAGGAGGAAATAGGCATGCTTAAGCTTTACCTTGATATGGACGGAACACTTGTGGACTTTGTCTCGCAGGTTGGGAAATACGGCTTCTGGCGCAAGGACAAAGACAACAAGGTTGACTGGGACAAGGTCAAAGCTGTCGGACAGCGTTTCTGGAGCGAGATGGGCTGGATGCCTGGTGCCAAGGCCGCATTTGAAAAGCTTCAGCAATACGCAGCAAAAGGGCGCTTTGAGCTGTTCATCCTAAGCTCCATTGACTTTGCTGAGGGACGCGATGGAAAGAAGCAATGGGTAAAAACGCATACAAACTTTTCCCTTGAGAATGTCATCCTTGTGCAGGAGCCGGAACATAAGGCAATATATGCAGATTCAAATCGTATTCTTATTGATGACAGAAAGAAGTCCTTGGAACCGTTTAAGGATGCGGGCGGAAATACCATTGAGTTTACAGGGAATTGGGATGAGGTAATGGGGAAGCTGGCTGTTTTCGGGCCTGTATGCGGCAAAAAGGAAAGCGAGGAAAAAAATAAGAACAAACAGTAACAGTGACCGGAAGACGGGAACCGCATGGTAGCCTTTGTATTCAAAAAAATGACCGTTTCTCCTGCAAAACTGCTTAAAAACGGTCGGTGAACGGCCTTTTTATACGCTTGACAGACCAAAACGACGCGGTTATACTCTGTTTATGGTCGGCAGGAAGCATGAAACAGAGGAGCTGGAAAGACTCTATGCCAGCGGCAGGGCGGAGCTTGTCGCAGTCTATGGGAGGCGTCGCGTCGGGAAAACATATCTTATCGATGAGGTCTTCAAGGACAGGCTTGCCTTCCGGCACACAGGGCTTTCGCCTGTCGAGGCGGAAGGCAAGGCGGGAGGCATCCTAAAAGCCCAGCTCCAGCATTTTTATTATTCGCTTCAGATGCAGGGAATGCCAAAGTCCCACCGGCCCGAGAACTGGCTGGAAGCATTCTTCATGCTGGAGCAGCACCTCCGCTCCATGGACAACGGAGAAAGGCAGGTGGTTTTTCTGGACGAGCTTCCCTGGCTGGATACCCCCAATTCAAAATTCATCACGGCGTTTGAAGGCTTTTGGAACAGCTGGGCATGCCACCGCAGCAACATCATGGTCATTGTCTGCGGAAGTGCGAATTCGTGGATACTCGACAAGCTCATAAATAACCACGGCGGGCTTTATGGCCGGGTGACTTATGAAATCAAGCTTTCTCCGTTCGACCTGTACGGGTGCAAGGAGTTCTTCGGGTCAAAGGGCATAAGCCTTTCCGATTATGACATCACCCAAAGCTATATGATTTTGGGAGGTGTGCCATTCTATCTCGGATACTTTGAAAAGAGCAGGAGCCTCGCCCAGAATGTTGACGCGCTGTTCTTTCAGTCCAATGCGAAATTGAAAGACGAATACGACAGGCTTTTCGATTCCTGCTTTTCGAATCCTGACGCAATGAAGAGCATCGTGAAGGCCCTGAACAGCCGGAATGCCGGGCTGTCCAGAAAAGAGCTTGTTGAAAAACTCAAGGTCATGGACAGCGGACATCTTTCCAAGCATCTGAAGGCACTGGTCAGCAGCGACTTTGTGTTTGAATATGTTCCCTTCGGCCTCAGCAGGAGGGAGACCCATTACAAGCTGGTTGACCCGTTCTGCCTGTTCTATTTGAAATTTGTGGACGGAAGAACAAGCATGGATGAAAGCTTCTGGCAGCACGGAATCTCATCCCAGTCCGTCATAAGCTGGAGGGGATTGGCATTTGAGAACGTGTGCTTCAACCACATCCGGCAGATAAAAAGGGCGCTCGGAATAAGCGGAGTCATAAGCACACACTCCGCATGGTCCAAACGCGCCGATGATACCGAAGGAACGCAGATAGACATAATCATCGAACGCAGGGATAACGTCGTTAACATGTGCGAAGTCAAATTCTACGGGGATGAATTCGCAGTCTCCAGGGATTACCACATGACCTTGATGAGGCGGCAGGAGCTCCTGTCCAAGATGATTTCAAAAAGGTCAGTCATCCACAGCATACTCATTACGACATTCGGACTGGCCTACAACGAGTACAGCGGGGATTTCCTCCAGACCGTCACATTGGCCGACCTGCTGGAATCCTGCTGAAGCTGCATTTTCCTGACAATCTTTTTTCACGGTGACACTCTATGACACCCTGACAGTTTATAATGGTATCTGTAAGTTTGCGGCCCCCCGAGGAAACGCAGGCAAGGAGGTGCGATTATGGAACGGCAGATTCTAGTTGCATGTGGGACGGCGTGGTATGAGTTCACCAAGAGCCGGACGGGACAGCTTGACTTCGCGGGCCGGCTGGACGGGCCCGCCCCTGACGTGGCAGGTTGGCAGGAGCTTGCAGGAAGCGGATATTTCTCGCCCAGCTACTACACCTACCTTTGCGACGGCTTGAATATGACTCCCCGTGTCTTTGTTGCTCCCGGCGTTGATGTGTCGGGCCGCGACGTGTACGCATACCTGCTCCATGTCGGAGCACTGCTTGCCGCCGTTGACGCAAAGGATTCCCTGCTTGCGGGGGAGCTGTACCTGCGCCGCAGGGAGACATTCGACCGTTTTGCACAGCTGTCGCAATACATAATAGAAGGTTTGAGCGTAGAAATCCTCTTTTCCCTGTGTTTCGGCCGCATGAACAATACGGACGAAGACGACATTCCGCTCGTGCTGGACAGCGCACGGCAGAAGCTGGACTTTGCCCCTACGCGCGAAAGCCTTGAGCAGGCATTCATCCGCTATTTCAAGGAGCATGGGTGCACGCTAACGCTGCCCCTCGTGGGGACGAACTTCTATGACTGGGAGGCCGAACCGGAAGTCCTTCACCGACTCTGCGACAAGCTGGACGTTGACGACCTGCTCGGTCATGTCCAGAAGAAAACGCAGAAAACGGAGAATATATGGTACTGAAAAATGAAACTGAACTTGTCGCGTTCTGTTCTTGTGGGTGTGAAGAAGGAGTCCATCTTGAAGTCAGAAAGGATGATGACGGGAAAATCGCCTATCTGTCTTTCGTAACAAACAGGTTCTACTCAGAACAGGGCGGTTTCTTCTCCCGGTTCATAGAGAAACTGAAGCGGATTTTGTGTATAGTACGGAATAAAGAATACCACTACTTTGAGATTGTGATGAAAGAAGATGATATACAGAGTTTCAAAGAATTCGTAGACAAGATGTAATATCGAGCAAGGAGGTTCTATGAATACGTTTATCCTGCACTGGAATCCAGCGATTTCTTCCTATAAGATGGAATTGTGTAAAATCATTTCCTGACAGGTCTGCGCCAAATACCCATACGATTGAAGATTGTGACACGGATACAAAACCATAAACAAAAAGATACCTGTCGCAGACTACTGTAAGATAGATAAGACTTTTGAGGCCGTTGATTTTGGAACGGCTTTATGACACCGTATGCCGAGAAAAAAGCATCACGTCAGGAGGAAATGAATGCTGAATGAGAATTGGTACAGCATCAAGAAGAATGCCGCGTCCGTTTTTGAATTCCTTGATATGTTCTGGAACTTCCATGACTTCAGAGTGTTTTCGATAAAATACGATGCCAGCAAGAACAGGATAGACCTCGTTCTGGAGTATGATTCCAGAACTATTCGTGTGCTTCTCAGGTTTGAAGGATGCATCGATATGAATTTCTGTCCCGCCCAGGATTTTGAAGCGGACTGGATGTTTGGAGCGACACTCTGTTTTGATGAGATAAACCGTTTCGTGTGGATTGCGGATGATGAATGCTCGACTGTCGACGACCTTCCCAGATATATAACCTGGATAAAAGGAATGGAACTGTATTACGCCTTGGTTGACAAAGATGACAATCCAATAGAAATTCCTCACTGCATCTTAAACAGCGATTTTGGGAAAAAGGATTGGAAAACAATGAACAAACATTTTTCTCCGACTCCATCAACGAGTTCTCTCAAACCTGAGAAAACTTATTCCCTTCCAATGGGAACTAGCATTTCTGTCTCATATCAAGATTTGATAAAAAACTATCCTCCCCGCTTCAAGAATGCTGTAAAAGCTGATTTGTATAAAATGGCACTTGATGTTCACAAAGACGATCAGGGGGATGTTAGGGCAACCCAATGCTGGTTCAACACTGAATGCCTAAAAATGAAAAGATGCCGTTCAACCCAATCGAAATAAAAAGTAAAAAGAGCTTCTTCAATTATGCGGGTGATACTGACAGTGAAAACCGAATCGTATGGTATTTGAATTTCTCCGATATAAACCTCTTTGCCGCGTATGGCTCAGATTTGTTTTACCAGAGCGAGATGCAGGTATTTGAGCATCCGATTCTTTGTTCGCTAAAGGAATACCTTTTGAAGAACAGAATCACATCGTTTGATGCTAGAACTG
>CAMNGY010000194.1 GCA_946538795.1 uncultured Treponema sp. | reverse complement strand
GTGTTCAGTCACAGTCAATTACTGTAGACCGCCAGCTCAAGCGCTATCATGTACCTCGCATCGCCTTCGTCAACAAGTGCGACCGCCAGGGTGCCAACCCGCTCCGCGTCCGCCTGCAGCTCCGCGAGAAGCTCGGCCTGAACGCATATATGATGGAGCTCCCGATTGGTCTTGAGGACAAGCTCGAAGGTGTCGTTGACCTTGTTGCTATGAAGGCTGTCTACTTTGACGGACCGAACGGCGAGAATCTCCGCATTGCGGAAATTCCCGCGAACCTGAAAGAGGATGCGGAGAAGTACCGCGAGGAGCTTCTTGACGCTGCTTCCATGTTCGACGACTCTTTGATGGAAGACATCATGGAGAAGGGCTACGACGGAGTTGACGAGGCCAAGGTTATCGCCGCTATCCGCAAGGGAACTCTTTCTGAGCAGTTCGTCGGTGTGTTCCTTGGTTCCGCGCACGTGAACAAGGGGATCCAGCCGCTTCTCGATGCTGTTGAGCGCTATCTTCCGAACCCGACGGAAGTTCACAACTATGGCCTTGACCGCGATAACAACGAGGCTCAGGTTGAGCTTTTCAACGTGCCTGACAAGCCCTGCGTCGCTCTGGCATTCAAGCTTGATGACGGTCAGTTCGGTCAGCTTACGTATGTGCGTATCTATCAGGGTAAGATCGTTAAGGGCGACGAGCTCTTCAACGTCCGTGCCCAGAAGAAGTTCAAGGTCGGCCGCATTGTCCGCATGAACTCTGCTACGATGGAAGATATCAACGAAGGACATCCGGGAGATATCATCGCTTTGTTCGGCGTTGACTGCGCGTCCGGCGACACTTTCTGTGGCGGCGGGCTCAACATTGCCATGACTTCGATGTATGTTCCGAACCCTGTTATTTCTCAGGCCATCACGCCCAAGAACAAGCAGGATGCCGCGAACATGGCAAAGGCTCTCAACCGCTTCACCAAGGAAGACCCGACCTTCCAGACTTACGTTGATCCCGAGTCCAACCAGACGATCATCAAGGGTATGGGTGAGCTTCACCTTGAAGTATACGTCGAGCGCATGAAGCGCGAGTACAAGTGCGAGGTTGAGGTTTCGCAGCCTGAGGTTGCATACCGCGAATCTATCACTGCCCGTGCGGACTTTAACTACACGCACAAGAAGCAGACTGGTGGTTCCGGTCAGTACGGCCGCGTTGCGGGCTTCATGGAGCCGATCACCGAAAAGGACTACGAGTTCGTTGACTCCATTAAGGGCGGCGCAATCCCCAATGAGTATATCCCGTCTTGCGACAAGGGATTCAGGAAAGCTATGGAGAAGGGTTCTCTGATCGGAGCTCCCGTAGTCGGTGTCCGCTGCACCATCAACGATGGTCAGTACCACCCGGTCGATTCTTCCGACATCGCATTCCAGACGGCTGCCATCGGTGCATTCCGCGAGGGCTATGCCAAGGCGAAGCCGGTCATCCTTGAGCCGATCATGAAGGTTCAAATTGCCGGACCTACTGAATTCCAGGGTAATATGTTCGGCCTTATCAACCAGAGGCGCGGTGTCATCATCGACTCTTCCGATGAGAACAACACCTCTACGGTCAATGCCGAGGTTCCCCTTTCCGAGATGTTCGGTTTCTCCACGATTCTCCGCTCTTCCACCCAGGGAAAGGCAGAGTTTACGATGGAGTTCGAGAAATACGGCAAGGTTCCGAACAATGTTGCGGACGAGCTCATGAAGCAGTACGCCGAGAAGAAGAAAGCTCAGGCGAAGTAAGGAGGACAACGTGTCTAAGCAGGATCTTTATGAAAGCAGCCCCATCAGGGCTTTCGACTCCATCTGTGATGGAGGCCTCAAGGCCGGCGAGCTTGGTCTCGTCACTGCCAAGAAGGGCTTGGGCAAGACTTCCGTGCTTGTCCAGTTCGGTATGGACATGCTCTTGGGCAGCAAGCAGCTTGTCCATGTGTCCTTCGACCAGAAGTCCGGCAACGTCATCTCCTGGTACGACGGCATTTTCACCGAGGTCGCCAAGAAGAAGTCCCTCTCCAACGAGGCCGAGGTTAAGGATCAGATTATGCGCAACCGCACGATCCTGAACTTCAACCAGGACAACTTCAACTTGGAGAAGGTCGTCAATACGCTCAATGCGCTCAAGGCCGGCGGAATCGACGTCGCCGGTGTCGTGATCGACGGCGTTGACTTTGCCAAGGTGAGCGAGGAGGACTTCCAGTCCGTCGCCAACTACGCCAAAGCTACCAAGACGAGGGTCTGGGTCAGTGCGACGGCTGAGAGCGACAAGCTGGAGGATTCCGCCCCCAAGAACATCCTGCCGTATTTTACGGCGGTCGTTCACTTGGTCTCCAAGAACTCCGTCACTCAGGTGGAGCTTCTGAAGTTTGGTGACAAGAAGGACATTCCGACCAACTTGAAGCTGGATTCCAAGACTCTTCTGCTTACGCCGAACAAGTAAGCCTGTCTTTCAGCAGATAATAAGGGCCGGTTCCCGCGCGGGGCCGGCCTTTTTTGTCGGGACTGTGGGCGGGCTACTCGCGATGATGTGATGGTTTTTCAGTCAGGAAACTAAAAAGAAGGGGTAAAGCGGAAGTTTTTCAGTTTGAAACCGAAAAACTCTTGAAAAACTGGAAGTTTTTCAGTTAAAATCGGAATATGATAAAGCAAAATGAGCCGATTCTGCCCCGTCCTCTTTATATGCAGTCCCTGAACAGATTCCGTGACAAGCATATCATCAAGGTTCTGTGCGGGGTGAGGCGCGCCGGGAAGTCTACCGTCCTTGACCTGTACAAGGACGAGCTTTTGTCTTTGGGGCTTTTGGATGCACAGGTGATAACCAGAAGGTATACGTCCATGGAGCTTCCGGACAATTTTACGGGCAGGGACATGTACGAAGACCTTAAAGGCGCGGTTGACACGACAGGCAGGAAATGCTATCTGCTGCTGGATGAAGTGCAGGAGGTGGAAGGTTGGGAGAAAGCCGTCAACAGCATATTTGAATCCTGCGACGCTGACATCTATGTGACCGGATCCAACTCCAAACTCCTTTCATCGGAGATTTCCACTTATCTTTCCGGTCGTTTAGTGCAGATACCTGTATTCACCTTGTCCTTTGGGGAGTACATAGAATTCCAGAAGGCTGCCGGCAGAAGCGAGTCGGATTCCGTCGAAGCGATGTTGAACGACTATATCCGGACGGGGGCTTTCCCTCTGATTTCCCTTTCCTTGTACAGCCAGGAGGATGCATACCAGATTGTTGATGGAATTTATGCGACTGTGCTGACCAAGGACATTGCCCGCAGGCATAATATCTCCAACATCGATATGTTCAACCGGGTGACATGTTTCGTATGCGACAACATAGGCAAGACTTTCTCCGCAAAGTCAGTGTTCGATTTTTTCAAGAGCCAGCAGTGTTCGGTGGCGATTGAGACGATATACAACTACCTTGCCTGGCTTGAGGAGGCCTTCATCATATACAGATGCAGCCGCTATGACCTTCAGGGCAAGGGGGTGCTGAAGACTCAGGAAAAATTCTACCTGTCGGACGTGTCCTTCAAGTATAGTCAGCTTGGATTCAACACGAAGATGGTCGCAAGTGTTCTGGAGAATATCGTCTATTTGGAACTCAGACGGCACGGATACGAGGTGTATGTCGGTAAACTTGGGGAACTGGAAATAGATTTTGTTGCGGAAAGGCACGGGGAGAAACTGTATGTGCAGGTCTGCCGTAACCTGCCGGAAGATGACGCACGGGAAATAGAAAATCTTAAGGCCATACAGGACAACTACCCAAAATACGTGGTGACGCTTGATGATTTGGCCACGGGCAACGTCGACGGCATCAAGATCGTGCATCTGAAAGATTTTCTGCTCGGGAAGCTGTGGTAAGATGTTTTCAGTCAGGTGAACCAGTCTTTCGCCAGCCCCCGCCCCGGGCCTCCGCCGGCCAGGGCATCCTGCCGGACGTTTCGCCGTGCCCCTAGCTTTTTTCTGAAGACTCCAGAATCTGTCCGCAATGTTTGAAGTTTACATACCGTATACCATTGCTTTCGTACTCAAGCTTGCCGCTGTACACAACGGAATGGGCTGCCGCATCGCTTGCGATGGCCATGAATTTCTTCAGGTTCCGGCTGAATTCCGGGTTCACCGTGGAGGCTGACTTTATTTCTAGTGGCATTATGCTTCGTCCGTTGTCCACAATCAGGTCTATTTCAAAGCCCTTGCTGTCGCGGAAATATTTGTAAAATCCAAAGAGGCGGAACGTATCTCCTGTATGGAAAACGGAAGCAGGTTCAATAGTGCTGTCCGGCCCGCAAGGGACTGTGACACAGCCTGTTTCAGTTCCTGCTGGAAACTGCCTGCCAGGATGAAGATGGCGTTCTGTTTTTTCTCGTCAACAATCACCTGTATCCTGCTGAGCAGATTTGGAACCCGCTGTACCTCGTCAATGAT
>CAMNGY010000193.1 GCA_946538795.1 uncultured Treponema sp. | reverse complement strand
AAACTGGTCAAAATTCACCTCAAGAATCGCAAGTTGTGCGTAGCATCGCTGAGATTCTTGAAAGCCAATGCAAAAGTGACCGACTTTTGCAACTGGCTCTGTCTTTTTGAAATTGCCATACAAAGCAAAACAGGAGAACGTATGAAGAAAACAGCAATCATCATCGCAGGTCTGATTCTGTCAGCCGCAACAGTTTTCGCAGCCCCGATCGCAGGCTCCGAGGAAGTTATAGAGAAATTTTGGAAGCAGGGCAGTTTCATAAAAGTTGTCAAAAGTCTGAATGCCATCGTCTATTACAACAAGGCTTCCATAGCGGGCATTACGATTGATGAGGATGAATACAGGATCGCTTCAATCGGTTACGATGCCTGGTCAGGGCAAACCGAATCATCAACCAGCTTCAGCATCAGGCGCTGGAGCTTTGAATCCGATGAGGACGGAAACATAATCATAACGCGAAAGTAAAAAGACAGCCCCGGCCAACACGCCGGGGCTTTTTGTTCCTGAAATTCCACATTCATGTTTCACGTGAAACACTGCGCAAGTCACCCGACATTGCCGTCAAGAAACATTTTTTCACCACTTCCGAGGCAGTTTCAAAACTCACCTCATGAATCGCAAGCGGTGCGTAGCACCGCTGAGATTCTTGCAAGCCAGTGCAAAGGTGGCCGACTTTTGCAATTGGCTTAATAGTGTTTCACGTGAAACTTACTTTTCCAGGACCAGGCTGATTAATGACGCAAGTATTGAAGCTGCGCTGGCAGTAGCCTTGAAGCTGCGCTGGCAGTAGCCTTGAAGCTGCGCTGGCAGTTCCGAGGGAACGCTGAAAACGCCAACATGATTTCAAGGCAAATGCTATGCCGTAAGGCGCTCTGTTATACGGCTCACGGCACTGTATAAAACCTCTGAAAGCGGACATAGAGAGATGCACATGAATCACACCGCCACAACGGGCATTACTAATGGGAACCTCGAAAAACTCGTCTTTGGCGGTTTTTAGAGGTTCCCTAATCTGAGTCCGCATAGCAAATGAAGGATGTTTCACGTAAAACTTTCCGCAAATCCCCAAGATGAATCACTTGAGACAGTTTTAGGGAATTCTCGCCACGTAATGCAGGCATGAATCTGGACAAAATCAACCTGCGAGGCCGCAATCATCCACTATATACCAATATATACGGACCGTAAGCCGTAACGGCCATTAAAATCCTGTGGAAAACCTTTTGGAAAATTTCTTTCGAAACGACAAAGGAATTTACAAAATTCTAAATTCTTTCACAGCAAGAATTTATTTTTGGTCCATCGTTGTTTCACGTGAAACAGGCATGGGGATAAACTGTGGATAAATCCTCTATACCTAAAAAACGTACAACTGGAAGGTAAATGTCCTGCATCCTTACGATACCGGCAGTCTGATTATGCTTTTGACAGGTCCATTGACATTCCCTCCGGCAGAAGCTAGGCTGATATCATGAAGATACTGGAATTATCGCAGGACGATGACAAGGGCGTATGGCCGGAAAAAATCGGAAAAGCGGACTGGAAGGCTGGAAAGTACCTGGAAAAGATTCTTTCGGACGGAAGCTTTTACACGCTCTGCGGAAACAAATCCCGGCTCCTCCTGCTCACGGAAGGGCAAAACCTCATTTCTTTCTGCACGCTGGCTGAGCGCGACGAAGTTCCGGACACGGATCTGACCCCCTGGATAGGCTTTGTCTACACCTTTCCTCCCTACAGGGGGAAGCGCAGGATAGGAAAGCTGATTGAGCGTGCCTACTCTATCGCCAGGGAGGAAGGTCACAGCTGCTTGTATGTTTCGACCGACCAGCCGGGCCTGTACGAAAATTTCGGATTCACGTTCATGCGGACAATGAAAGACGCGAACGGAAACGAAACTCTCGTACACAAAATGGACATAAAGACTCCCGATTACAGCGGGATACTGGGCAGAACGGTCAAAGGCAAAGTGGACAGGCCCCTCGGCAGCGCTCATCCTGAACACCCGGACATGATCTACCCGGTCAACTACGGATATGTGGAGAACCTAATCGCAGGGGACGGTGAGGGCCAGGATGTGTACATACTGGGAGAGGACAAGCCCCTCAGCAGTTTCACGGGAAAAGTTATAGCCGTCTGCCACCGCCTGAACGACGTGGAGGACAAGTGGATAGCAACTTCCGACGGCAGACTGTATGACAAGGAGGAGATACGTTCGAAAATCAGCTTCCAGGAGCAGTATTTCATGAGCGAGCTGTACATAGGCACACCGGCCGATCACGCCTGACAGCAAATTCTTTCTCAGAAATACCCCTCCCCTTGTATATGATCAGGCTTTTATACAGGAAATTTTCAGAGATCCATTGACGACGCCAGCGGCAGCTTCAAGGCAAAACCGAAGTCCTTAGAAGTTCCCTGCTTATACCTCCCCGGTATATATATCGGCAAGCCGTCTTGTGCTTTGCAAGGCCAGCGGCCGCAGCGCAAAGCGGGGCTTGCCCTGCTCTCACAGATTTTCTATAATAAGGCCGGCCTGTCAGGGCCACTCAAAAGAGGGGGAGCATGATGGACTGGCACACCGCAACAATACAGGAGGCGGCCCGGCTGCAGGAAATTTCCGCCGCCAACGACGTCCTGGCAAACAGCTACGGGGCAGTGAACAGCATCCTGTACGCACGGAAATACGGTGCAAGCATCGCCTTGCATGACGGCTGGCTTTATGAACGATTCTGCAGGGAAGGACTGACATCGTTCGCATTCCCCCACTCCGCGGGAGGAAACCGTGACACGGAAAAGGCCATACGGCTGCTGGAAGAAGAAGCAAAAAGGGAAGGCACAGCCCTCACGTTCTCCAACGTAACGCTGAAGGAAAAGGAGGTCCTTTGCCGCATGTTCCCTGAGGCCCGCACCGAACCCCTTCCCGGTATGGCGGACTACATATACCTCACGGAAAACCTCGCCCTGCTCCCGGGGAAAAAATACGGCAGAAAGAGAAACCACATCCACCAGTTCATGAAAGCCCATCCGGACTGCACGGTAACGGCGCTTGGCCCGGACAACCTGAAGGACGCGCTCAGCGTGGAGGACGGATGGCTTTCGGACAGCAGCGGAAACGCGGGTCTGGAAGAAGAACGGAGGATAATAGCCTCAGCCCTTGAGGACTTCGGCACATACGCGCGGGAATGCGGCATGACGGGGGCCGTGGCATACGAGGACGGAGTCCCGTTCGCGTTCTGCCTGGCAAGCATTCTAAGCCCTTCCGTCACGGACGTGCACTTTGAGAAATGCCTTCCCTCGTATGCGCAGGACGGCGGATACGCCCTGATCAACCAGGAATTCTCAAAAGGGGTCACTACCCAGTACATAAACCGGGAAGAGGACCTGGGACTGGAGGGACTGAGGAAAGCAAAGCTCTCTTACTTCCCCCACGTCGTCCTGGAAAAATTTGACGTTTACTGTTAAGGCAGGCGCGTCCTCATAAGCCGCGAAGAACCGGGCGTCCTTTGACACCACACGGCCAGAGGAGCGTCCCTCAGGTCACATGTTACTTGCGGAGGCCATGGCGCGGATCATGCGGGCCGCCTTGCCCCGGTGGGAAATGGCGTTCTTCTCGTCAGCGGAAAGCTCGGCGGCAGTCCTGCCGTACTGGGGCAGGAAAAAAATGGGGTCGTAACCGAATCCGCCGGTTCCCCTCGCCTCCCCCACGTCCTCAAGCAGGGTCCCTTCCATCGTCTGCACCGCGGCAACACACTCGCTCACCCCAGTAAGAAAGACCATTGCACAGGTGTAATGAGCGCTGCGCGGCCCGTTCCTGAAAAGGCCCATCTTCCTGCCAGCCTCTATGTCAAAACTGCCGGACCTGACAGCCTGGTTCAGTTCGGCAATCAGCATGGCGTTCTGCTCTTCCTGAGGGATTTTCTTTCCGTCCGGCCTTCCCCGGTGGAATTCAGGTCCCGCATAGCGCGATGACCACACGCCGGGAACACCTCCCAGCGCGTCAACGCATATCCCGGAGTCATCGGCTATGACCGGCTGTCCCGTAATCAGGTGCAGGGCGCGGGCCTTTATGAGGCTGTTCTCAAGGAAGGTCTCCCCCGTTTCCTCAGGGTCAAACTCTATTCCTTCGTCGGCAGGAGTTACTATCTGGCAGTCCGGGAAAATCTGTCCCATTTCCCTCTTCTTGTTCTTGTTTGAACTGGCAAGGTAAATCTTCATGCGTGCATGATAGGACTTTTGAGGCATACTTTCAAGCACTGGCATAATCCAGACTAATATGCTAAACTTGGCCGCGCAAAGCCTTGACAGGCAAGGCTCAAAAACAAGCCCCACAGTCCAGGGGGGCTTGACAAACAAAACACAGGGTACACAATTGAACAGAGCAACAGCGGAACAGAGCAACAGCGGAACAGAGCAACAGCGGAACAGAGCAACAGCGGAACAGAGCAACAGCGGAACAGA
>CAMNGY010000192.1 GCA_946538795.1 uncultured Treponema sp. | reverse complement strand
AAGGGAGAACACGATGAAAAAGATTTTTGGGAGGCGATGATTATGGCAGCGGGCTTCGTGCTGGCCGCATGCAGCTCGACAAGGCAGGAAGCAGCGACAATGCTTGTCAACGGGACGGAGATTGTAAACAGCTATGAGAATTCGGAGGAACTAAAGAAAAAGTTCCCGATTATCTACCCGACCAGCGTTGACACGAAAATGGGAAAAGCTATTGAAAACCGCCTTCTCACAGGATTCGAGAACTGGAACCGGGGCTTTGATGCATGGAAGGCATGGGGGACAATCCTTTACACGGATGATTCAATCTACAACGTGCACGGAGTACGCCTCACGCTTGCAGAATACCAGGCGGCAATGAACGTGACCCTTAAGCAGGCAAACATCCAGATGGGCGATTTTCAGAACATCATCATCTGCGATGACTGGGCGGCAATTCATTTCAGGGTCTTTTTTACGGATGCCGCAACGGGAATCAAGACGCCAAGCGACATCATGCAGTTCTATCACTTTGTTGAAGACGGAGATGCTGTGAGAGCCGATATGTGCTGGTCCAGCGGACGGTAAGCAGGTCCGCCTGCACATGACGGCTCAAAAACCGTGCGTTCAGAAAAACAGGGGGAGCTAAAAAGGCAGGGATGCCTGAGACATTCCTGCCTTTCGCAAGGCCCGGGCCTGACCGGGACATACCGGAGGGGCCTGCCACAAAGCGGCGGGGCTATGCCTTGGGCTGGAAGTGGCTGAAGGTCATGCTGAAGCTGGCCCGCCCTTGGGTGACCGAGCGCAGGTCGGTGGAAAAGCCGAACATCTTGGCCATCGGTGCCTGGGCGTGGACTATGTTGCCGCCGAACTTGTCGTCCATGCTTGAGATGATTCCGCCCCGCTGGGTTATCTGGCTCATCGCCTCGCCGACGAACTCGGAGGGGCTTTCAATATCTACCGCCATGACCGGCTCAAGGAGCGCGGGCGATGCGGCGGAGCATGCCTTGTCAAAGGCTTCGGCCGCGGCGGCCTCGAATGCGAAGGTGGTAGAAGTGAGCTCGTTGTAGCCGACGGAAGTGACAGTGACGGCGGTATCGGTACAGGGGTATCCCATCTTGATGCCTGACATGAAGCTGCTCTCGATGCTCTGCTTGATCGCGTCGAATACCTCGTCGGGGATGTCGCCCTGCTTGGCGGTGCAGGTGTAGGAGTTGCCCGCCCCTGTCTCGCGCGGTTCCACATGGATGCTGAGCGAGGCCGTGTTCTCCTTGCCGGCGACCATGCGGCTGTAGGACTCGTCGTAATCCGCGCTCGCGGTGACGGCCTCGCGGTAGGTGACCTGCGGGGACCCGACGTGGCATGACACCTTGAAGTCGTCACGTATCCTCGTGACCAGCACGTCCAGATGCAGCTCGCCCATTCCGCTGATGATAAGCTGGCCCGTCTCGTCATCCTCGCGGTGGGTGAAGGTCGGGTCCTCCCTGCTCAGTATCTCAAGCGTGTCCAAAAGCTTCTGCCTGTCGCTCATCGTCTCAGGTTCTATCGCGATTGATATGACCGGCTCGGGGAACTGCACGCTCTCAAGCAAAACGGGCATACCCTCGCTGCCCAGGGAGTCACCGGTCTGCGCGAGCTTCATGCCCACGAAGACCGCGATGTCACCGGCGGAGACGGAATCCACCTGCTCCATGTTCTTGGCGTTGACGCGCAGGATGCGGTTGACGCGCTCCCGCTTCTTCTTGCCCACGTTGTAGACCTGCATGCCGCTCGTAATCTTGCCCGCGTACATGCGCACGAAGCAGAGGAGGCCGGCGTTCTGGTCATACTGAATCTTGAACACCAGGCCGATGGGGGCCTTGGCGTCGGGGTCGCACTTGACGGGAACCTTCTCCTCCTCGCCCCTCTTCTTGACGTGCACTCCCTCTGCCGGAGGGACTTCCACCGGGGAGGGGAGGTATGAGATTATCGCGTCCATCAGGGGCTGGATGCCCTGGTTGTGGCGGCTGGACCCGCAGAGGAAGGGAACCAGGCTGCGGTTTATCGTGGACTTGCGGATGGAGGCGACCAGCTGCTCGGTCGTGATTTCCTTGCCGTCCAGGTAGAGCTCGGCAAGCTCGTCATCGTTGGAGGCGACCGTGTCCACCAGCTTGGCCCGCCATTCCTCGGCCTGGGCCTTGTACGCGTCGCTTATCTCGCCTGCGGTGAACTTCTCGCCTTCGCTCTCCGCATCCCAGTGGATTTCCTTCATGGCAAGGAGGTCTATGACGCCGTCAAAGTCCGCGCCCGCCCCGCAGGGAATCTCCAGGGCGACGGTCTCGGCCCCGAACTTCTCGTGCACGTCGTTCATCGCGCCGAAGAAGTCCGCGCCGACGCGGTCCATCTTGTTGACAAAGCAGATGCGGGGGACCTTGAATTCGTCCGCCTGCCGCCAGACAGTCTCGGTCTGGGGCTGCACCCAGCCGACCGCGCAGATGACGGCGATGGCCCCGTCCAGCACGCGGAGGGAGCGCTCGACCTCGGCCGTGAAGTCCACGTGGCCGGGTGTGTCTATGATGTTTATCTGGCAGCCTTTCCAGCTGGTCGTGATGGCGGCGGAGGCTATCGTTATGCCGCGCTCCTGCTCCTGCTGCATGAAGTCCATCGTGGCCGCGCCATCGTCTATCTCGCCTATCTTGTGTATCTTCCCGGAGTAAAAAAGGATTCTTTCCGTTGTGGTCGTCTTTCCGGCATCGATGTGGGCCATGATGCCTATGTTCCGCATTTTATCTAGCATAGGCGACCAGTATAGTACAAAACGCAGGTTTAGCAAAGAGGGGGGACGAACCGGCGCCCCTGCCGGCCTGACTGGGGGAAGCGGGCACACTCCGGTTCAAGGCCGGACGCGAACCGGCCGAATCAGACTCATGCCGGGCACGGCCGAAAGCGGTTCCGGCCGCCTGAGAACATTGCCCCCTCCCCTTCTACAAAGCCATCAAAATTGATACAATGGCTTTCATGAAAGCAAAATGGGTGGAAAAGCTATTCACCGTGCTTCTGTGCGGACTGGCGGCCTTCATGTGCCAGTCCTGTGAAAAGAAGAGCGCGGAAGAGACGGTCCAGTCGGTGGCGGGAAGCATAAAGATAAAGGTCCAGGAAGCCAGCCCCCGCAATTACAGCGACATGGCGCGCTACAGCCCCGAAGACGGCATAATCTGCGTCCTCCTTGGCTATGGCTTCAACAGCGCGGACTTCCTGGAAGACTTCCTTGTGATACTGGAGGAGCGCTACGGTCTGGAGGAGGACGGCGGCATCATACTCCCCGTGGTATTCACCGAGGACATCATGGAAGAGTTCCTGACCATATCCAAAATCTCCAGCCTGTACGACATAGTAAACGAGCGCAACGTCAAGGGCATAATCCTTTTGGGCGCGCCGGAAGGGACGCACAGGTACCTGGGCAAGCTGCGCCAGGACTGGGACGAAAGGCCCCCTTACGCGATCTTTTCTTTCATGCCCCAGGACGACGTGATGGGAGAGGAATTCAACTGCGACTTCGTCCTGGAATACGAGCGCAACGCCAGCCCGGAAGAAGAGGAAGTGGAGGTGAAGGCCATAGACAAGACCGCGGAGCAGATAGTCCTGCGCGCCGTCAGGTATATGGAGGATCTTCCGAACGACATCTACAACCCGGATTCCGTCCGCCTGCCTGCCGGCAGCGAGAAGCACTCGTTCCGCAACTCCATCTTCTCGGACAAGGACCTGCACTCGCACGTGCAGTCGATCGTAGGCGAGAAGAAAGTCCGCCGCTACGTGGACGGAGAGACCGGAATCCAGTCCATAAACCACTTCGTCATAGAGCAGGACCACAGGTGAACAGCCTGGAGCAACAGGAAAGCCTCCTCATAGGGTCAGAAAGGGCCATAGGGGAGCTTGCCCAAAAAGACGAGTCCCTGATTCTGGTCATCTCCGATTCCCACGGGGCAAGCAGCATGCTCCAGTACATCCTGTACGAGCAGGGGGCAGAATGCGACGCGCTTGTCTTCTGCGGGGACGGCACGGGCGACATCTGCGGCATCCTGTCAGCATCGCTGGAGGATGAGGCCCTGGCAAAGGTGCTGCCGCCGGTCATAGCTCTGGTGCAAGGAAACAACGACGCGGCCCGATACCCGCTGGCGAACCCGGCGCGGGACCCCGGCTCAGCTTTCGTTCAGGTGAAGGTCCCCCTCTGCCAGACGCTCACGGCAAGCGGCCACAGCATGTTCATAACGCACGGGCACCGCTTCTCGCTCTACGACGGAACCCTGTACATGGCGAACGAAGCCATGTCCCAGGGGGCAGGGCTGGCCCTGTACGGGCACACGCACATAGCCTTGGCAGAATGCTCATCGGGCCTGCTCACGCTGAACCCCGGCAGCTGCGCCCGCCCCCGGGGAGGACTGCCTCCCAGTTTCATGACCCTCAGGCTCAAGAAAGCTTCAGCCTATCAGGACTACACCTTCTACCGAATCACCGGGGCAAAGAGCGTGCCG
>CAMNGY010000191.1 GCA_946538795.1 uncultured Treponema sp. | reverse complement strand
GAGGCGATTTCAAATGAGCTGGGTGAGAAGGCAGACGGCCTTGGCCGGTCCATTGACGAGCGGATTTCCAGCCTAGCGGATGAACTGGGAACGAAGGCAGACGGCGTGGAGTCATCGCTGAACGGACGTCTTGAGGCGATTTCAAATGAGCTGGGTGAGAAGGCAGACGGTGTGAACGGCTCCCTGTCCGAGAAGATAAATGAACTTTTGTCCCTGCTGGAGGAAAAGGCCCATGCCGTTGACGACAAGCTTGAGCAGAAGATAGGCCAGGTGCAGGAAAATATCGAGGAGCGCTATGCTACCGTCGGTGATGATGTGGATTCCCGTACGTCTACGCTGTCCCGCAGCTTGGACGAATTCATTGCAGGCTGCAACTCCCGTCTGGGGCAAATGGGATCTGACATAGCCAGACAGATTGACGAGCTGGAAAAAAACGTCAGTACAAAGGCTTCGTCCCTTTCATCCGATGTTGACGCGAGAATTGTCAAGCTGCAGGAGGATATTGCCGCCAAGTCCGCAGACACCCTGGGGGCCTACCGGACTTTGGCCGATGGATACATCGGAGAGGTTTCATCACGCAGCGATGCCTTGAGAAAATCCTTGGATGAAAGCGTGGCCGCAATACGCGATGAGATTGAGAGCAAGACCGGGGAACTGAAAGCCGATGCGGATGACCGCATACAGAAGATAGCGGCTGACCTGGACTTTGCCGAGGCGGAGTTCAACGGCAAGGTTTCCAATATAGAGCGGACCTCGGCCGAAAAAATAAGCGCACTTGAAAAGTCCGTCGAGGAGAAAACCGAAGGAATGGAGCGGACTATAGATGACCGTACCAGGACAGCGGTGAAGGGGCTGGACGAGCAGTTCGAGGAAATAAGCCAGGACATAGACCAGCGCACAAAGAACGCGCTTGACAAATACAACACGAGTGCGGCCGTGTACCTTAAGAACATAGAGGAATACAATGCCCGCATTCAGGACACGCTGAAGAGCAAGAAGGACGATCTGGAAAAGCGCGTGAACAATTTCTCCAATGAGATAAACGCGACAATCACGGACAAGTCCACGACCCTTAACGATGTCTTCAACGAACGGGTTGCAAACATTGGTTCCGAGCTGAGCGGAAAGATAGCTTCCCTTTCGGCAAACTTGACTACCCAGGCCCAGGACATTGAGGCCGGAATGACAGGTAAATTCAGCGAGCTGTCCTCCTCACTTGAAGAAAAGACCAGGGGTCTTTCAGATGATATTTCAGGAAAATATGACGCTCTTGAGTCCAGACTGGACGAGCGCAATGCGACCCTTGCCGGTGACATAGAGGACCGGTATGGTAATCTTGAGTCCAAGCTGAATGAGCGCGACACAGCCCTTGCCGGAGAGATAAACGGAAAATATGACGCTCTTGAGTCCAGACTGGACGAGCGCAATGCGACCCTTGCCGGTGACATAGAGGACCGGTATGGTAATCTTGAGTCCAAGCTGAATGAGCGCGACACGGCCCTTGCCGGTGAGATCAGCAGTAAGTATGAAGCCCTTGCCTCTGAGCTGGAGGAGAAAAGGTCCGGCCTGGACGATGATATCAGAAAGCTCTATGAGGAACTCAGCGACATGCTCAGAGGACAGGCGCAGGACCTTACCTCCGATATAGAGGGTGAGATAAGCCGCCTGAATGAGTCCCTGCGGGAGCGGACGGCGACGATTGGAGAGGATGTCGCCACCAGGGTGGAGATGCTTATAGACGGCTTCAAGGAAAAATCCTCCGCGCTTGAAAAGCAGATAGACGGGCTTGTGCAGACCTTGACCGATTCCGTTACGGAAAGGACAAACGATGTGAACAACGAGGCCGCCTCCAAGATAGTGCAGGCGACCAAGGAATTTGAAGAGCGCAGCAATGCGCTTGACGCTAAGATAGAGTCCGTTATTTCCGGCCTGACGTCTTCTTTGGATGAGAAAGCCGATATGCTGGGCAATGACATACAGGGCTCTTACGACAGGCTTTCGTCGGAATTCGCCGGGAAATACGAGGACCTTTCCTCTTCGTTCAGCGAGCGGCATGACCGGCTTGCGGGCGAGCTGGGCACGAAGCTTTCGGATCTCACCAGTTCTTTTGAAAATCTTTCTTCTCAGTCCAAGGATAAGTTTGACGGGCTTGAGGCCTCGGTGGACGACAGGCTCAGGACTCTTGACGCTGCGTTTGACGACAGAATTGCCATGCTGGATAAATCCGTGCAGGAGCGGACCAGTACCATTGATCAGGACGTGCAGGACAGGGTCGATTCCCTCATAGCGCAGGTGGATGACAAGGTGCGCGAGCTGGACGGAAACGTGAACGAGAAGGTCTCGGCACTCAATGACAGCGTCCAGAAAATAACTTCCACTATAGACCAGGACATCAAGGTGAAGGTCAGCGAGCTTTCCGATATGCTGGCTTCCCGCACTGGAAGCCTGGACAAGGACGTGAATGACAAGCTCATGGCCATAAGCAAGGTACTGGATGGCCGTACCGCTGCCCTTGCGAAGAAGCTGAACGATGAGACTTCCAAGATAGACAGCGATGTCATGGTCAGAATCAAGGACCTGTATGCGCGGGCCGAGGCTATAAACGAGGAGATGAACAGCAAGACCAATGCCCTTGAGACAGTCGTGAAGCGCCGCCTTGTGGAGCTGGCTGAGGAAGTCAAGAGGGATACTGGTGCCTCTGTCGCCGAGTACCGCGCCACCTGCGACAACTACACGAAGAATATCGAGGACAGGACTGCCGTCCTCCGCAGCGCGCTGGACGAGAAGGCCGGCGAGCTTGAGAAGGAGATAAGCGAGAAGACTGCCAGCCTGAGCACGGTGATGAAGCAACGGTCTGACAGCCTGGATGCCTCCATCGCGGAAAAGCTGAATGAGCTGGACAGCAAGGCAAAGGCCATAAACAACGAGATCCATTCAAAGACCTCGGATTTGGAGAAGGCTGTCAGGGCCCAGCTTGAGACGATGACGAACGACGTCAAGAGCCAGACTTCCGCCGCCATAGAGAAGTACCGCAGCACGACCATAAACTACACGCAGAACATAGAGGACAGGACCTCTGCGCTCAGGAAGGCCCTGGACAAGAAGACTGCCCTGCTTGGCAAGGAGATAAACGAGAAGACCAAGCTGCTTGAGGACGCGCTGAACCATCAGCTTGCGGAGGTGAAAGAGCGGACGCTCTCCATAAACAAAGAGATTGCCGGCAAGTCCGAGCAGTTCCAGGACGCGTTGCAGCGCGAGCTTTCCGAGCTTACGACCAATGTCACCAGGCAGACTTCCCAGGCCCTGGAGAATTACAAGAGTACGGCGGCCTCCTACAGCAAGGACGTCGAGACACGTACGGCCGAGCTTCAGAACATGCTCGACGGCAGGGTTTCCTCGCTCAAGCAGATGATTACGGAGAGGACAGGTTCCCTGGAGAACGACCTCAACAACAAGACCAGCAGCATTGAAACCTCGCTGAACAACATTACGAGCAATCTGACTTCCGAGCTGAAGAAGCGGACAAATACCCTGGCCCAGGAGATTGCCAACAAAACGGGCGGCTTGAAGACGGAATTTGACAGCAGGGTGAAGAACCTTGAGTCTGATTTCACCGCCAAGACGGACATGCTTGCCGAAAACGTGCGCAAGCAGTCGGTGGAGCTTGAGACCGCCGTGAGCACGAACAACAGCGAGGTGACTGCCCGCATAAGCGACAAGGTTGACGAGCTGACGGGCCGTCTTGCGGGCAAGGTGAAGGCCTTTGAGGAGCAGCTTGACGAAAAGACCAATGCGATAGAGAACGATTTTATGACCCGCCTCGCCGCGCTCAAGGAAAACTTTGCGGCCTCCTATGATGAGGCCAAGCGGACGGCGGATGCGCTGTCGCTTGACACGCAGGGCAACACCAAGCAGCTTTCGATGCTGAACAGCACTCTTGAAACCAAGGTTGCCGGAATCGTAAAGAGGTTTGAGGAAATTTACGGCAAGGCCATGCAGGATGCCGAAGACAAGGAGAAGGAAGCTTACGAGAAATATTCCGGCATAAGCTCCTCCAACTTGCAGACATACCACGACAAATTGCAGGGCCGGATGGACGAGATCCAGAAGTCCGTGGCCGCCACCGTCGCCAACCTGAAGGAGCAGGAGGAGTCCGTGCGCTCCTACGTGGAGGGATCCCTTGCACGGCTGAAGGACGAATTCCAGGAGTCCGAGAAGCTTTCCAAACTGACGGCTTCTCAGGTCGAGGAAGAGACCCAGCAGGGTATGCAGCGACTCAACGATTTCACCGAGGCTATCAACAAGCAGGTCGCGGAATTTGACAATAAGGTTTCCCAGACGATGCAGGGGATAGCCGCTGAGTATGATGCCCGCGAGGCCAAGTTCCTGTCAGGGATAGACCAGCAGCTTGAGGATTACAAGAAAGAGATGGAAGGCCGTTTCAGGCGTTTGTCCGCTGCCGGAGGTGACGTGGACAAACTGGAAACGACGCTCAGGAACCTGGTTGACCGGTCCGAGAAAGAGGTTTCGGATAACCTGGAG
>CAMNGY010000190.1 GCA_946538795.1 uncultured Treponema sp. | reverse complement strand
GCGGGAGCGGGGCTTTGACGGCCTGGCGGACAGGGTCTACCGCTTTCCCCAGGTCAAGTCTTTGTACCTCATGTCAGGCGGCTACGACCTCAAGGTAATCATCGAGGGCGACAGCCTGCAGGACGTGGCGCAGTTCGTGGCTCGCAAGCTGTCTACGATAGAGGGAGTCCGCTCCATCAAGACCCATTTCATCCTCAAGACTTACAAGGAGAACGACATCGTCTATGTGGAGGAGCGCAGCGACAGCCGCGAGGGAGTGGTAGCCTGATGAACACGAGGCCGGACAAACTTTCCCGCGCCATGCTGGCGACCCCGCCGTCGGGAATCCGTAAATTCTTTGAGATGCTCATCGGCCATGACGACGTGATTTCCCTGTCCGTCGGCGAGCCTGACTTTCCCACCCCCTGGCTCATGCGGGAGGAAGCCTTCTACCACCTGGAGAAGGGGCAGACGAGCTACACGTCCAACTGGGGCCTCATCGAGCTTCGCGAGGAGATTGCCCGCTACCTGGAGCGCTACGGGGCTTTCTACAATCCCAAGAAGGAGATAATCATCACTGTCGGGGCGAGCGAGGGCGTGGACGCGACCCTGCGCTGCATCCTGAACCCGGGGGATGAGATAATCGTTAGCCAGCCCTGCTACGTCAACTACACTACGCTGGCCAACCTGACCGGGGCAAAGGTCGTGGACCTGGACACAAGCCCGACCGGCTTCTATCCGACAGCCGAGGCAATAGAGAAGCTTGTCACGCCCAGGACCAAGGCCCTGATGATATGCAGCCCCAACAACCCGACGGGGACCGTCATCCCCGCCGAAGAGCTGGAGAAAATCGCCGAGGTCGTAAGGAAGCACCAGATTTGGGTCATCTCCGACGAGATTTACTGCGAGCTGGTCTACGACGGAACCCGGCACACGACCATAGCGAGCCTGCCCGGCATGAAGGACTACACGATAATCCTCAACGGTTTCTCAAAGTCCTTTGCCATGACCGGCTGGAGGATAGGCTACATTGCCGCCCCGGAGGACATCACCGCCGAAATAATCAAGCTGCACGGCTACAACACGATATGCGCCCCGATCATGAGCCAGTACGCTGCCATGGAGGGCCTTCGCAACGGCTGGAGCGAGGTGGAGAAGATGCGGGTCAGCTACCAGCAGAGGCGGAACCTGATGGTCAAGGAGTTCAACGACATGGGCCTGCCCGTGCCGGAGCCCAAGGGGGCCTTCTACATGTTCCCGGACATCAGCTCCACGGGGCTGACGAGCGAGGAATTCGCCACGAGGCTCTTCAACAAGCATTCCGTCGCGGTAGTCCCCGGCTCGGTGTTCGGTGCGGGGGGCGAGGGGAACATCCGCTGCTGCTACGCGACGGCTATAGACAAGATAAAGACCGCCCTTGACAGGATAGCTGAATTCACCGATAGTTGCAGGAGGGGTTAGTATGTTTTTTTTGATTTTCGTAGGTGTTCTGGTGCTTGTGGCTGTCGCCCTGGTCCTTGTTTTCAAGGGAATGGGCGGCAAAGGCAAGGATGGCGCTGATGTCGCGAACAAGAATGAGGCCAAAATCCTCAAGGATGCCGCCCGCAAGCTGGAGAAGGATCCTGACAATATCCCCGCCCTGACTCAGCTTTCTGAGATTTTCTATGCGAACGGCGTCTATGACAAGGCGCTGCAGTATTACAAGAGCTTGGTGCGCATAGCCCCGATTCATCAGGAGGTGGATGAGGGGAAGGTTTCGTTGCGGGCCGGAATATGCCTTTGCAAGGCCCAGGAGTGGGCGGACGCGATGAAGTACCTGTTGCAGTCCAGCCTGAAGGACAGCTCCAACTTTGATGTTAACTATCATTTGGGATTGGTTTACAGCAACCTGAAGGACTATGCGAAGGCCATCCCCTGCCTTAAGAAAGCCCTTATCGTCAATCCTGCCTCGACCCAGGCGAACATGCTGGTTGCCCGCTGCTTCTACGAGCAGCACCACCTGAAGGAGGCCCTGCCTTACCTGAAGGTCGTCATGGCGGCGGAGCCGAGCAACAAGGAGGCTATGTTCGACTATGCGGACGTTATGGCGGAAGAGGGGCACGGCGAGAAGTCCGTCAAGATTTTCTCCCATCTGCGTCCCGATCCCGTTTACGGGGCCAAGTCCTGCATAAGGAGCGGCGTGTTCCACTATAACCAGGGGGACAAGAAGGCTGCCATAGAGGACTTTACGATCGGCCTCAAACTGCCGAACACCCAGCAGGCGGACACGCTGGAGCTGAAGTACCGCCTGGCCGTCTGCTACTTTGACACGAACCGCTACAAGGACGGTCTTGCCCTCCTTTCCGAGATACGGCAGGTGAACCCGCAGTACAAGGATGTTCCTGCGCTGGTGAGCCGTTATACCGAGCTGAGTCAGAATTCAAACCTGCAGGTCTACCTGGCGGGAAATGTCTCTGACTTCATCTCTCTTTGCCGCAGGATTGCGACGAGCTGGGAGAAGGGTCTGAATGCGACTTTCCAGGACGCGCACGCGGAGTCCGCCTACACCGATATAACGGTCGAAGTCCCCAGCCGGGGCGGGGACGGAAGCGAGGTCAAGGAGGCTTGGGTCTTCCGCTTCTTCCGCACGACGGGGGCGACCGGCGAGATTTACGTCCGCGAGTTCCATGAGATGATTCAGGACCAGCGCGTGGGCAGGGGCATCTGCATCACCGCGGGCACCTTCACCGAGGGGGCCAGGAAGTATGCCGAGGGTCGTCCCGTGGACCTGATTGAGCGTGACAAGCTCAACATGATACTCAAGAGGATAAACTAACGTAATAAGAACATGAACGGGGGCTGGAAAGCAGCCCCCGTTTTTTTTGCGCTAGCGTCCGCACCCGCAGGGGCAGGGCATGCCCTCCTCGTCGGAGTCGTACTCCTCGTCATCGGAGGCGCTGCCGCATCCGCCACAGTCGCTGCCACACCCGCAGTCTCCCCCGCAACCGCCGTCGCCGCATCCGCCGCCACAGCCACCGCAACCGCATCCCTGTCCGGCGGGGCGGCCAGAGCTGAGCTCGTCCTCGGTCGCGTCGCGCACTTCCAGGACCTCAACAGCAAAGTGCAGGTTCTTCCCGGCCAGGGAGTCGTTCGCATCTACGGTAATCACATCGGGCGTGACCTTGGTGACGGTCACAATGGCGGGGCCGCTTTCGGTCATCGCCTGGAAAGCCATGCCCACCTCTATTTCCATGTCGGTCGCGAACTGGTCTCGGGGAACCTCCGTTACCAGCGACTCGTCGTACTCGCCATAGCCGTCCTTTGCCGCAAGGTCGCAGGTCAGCTTGTCGCCCGGGGCATGGTCTGCCAGGGCCTCCTCGAATTTGGGCAGGAGATTGCCGTGGCCGTGCAGGTATTCCAGCGGGGCGCGTCCCTCGCTGGTGTCGATTATGTTGCCGTCGTCGCCCTTGAGCGTGTAGTTTATGGAAACGACTTTGTCTTTTGCTATGTTCATGCTATGCGTCCTGAACCACTTCTGTGATTTCCGGGCAGGTCTCTTTCAGGTAACGCTCTATGCCCATCTTGAGCGTCATAACCGCCATGGGGCAGTCCCCGCAGGCCCCCGTCAGCCTCAGGTGCACCTTGTTGTCCGCGTCAATCTCGATGAACTCCATGTCCCCGCCGTCAGCGTTCAGCTGGGGCCGGAAAGCCTCCAGCGTCTCCTTTACCTTAGCAAGCAAAGCCTCGTCTGCCATAGTCGTCTCCTTTGAATGTTTGTAGAAAGTCCGCGAATTCTACACTTTTCTGCATTTGTTTTCAAGGGCGCGTGTACAGGGTCTTCCGGCCGCAGTACGGTTTTTGGAGGTGATGCGGGGGCTGTGCCTCGCAGGACAACAGGCGGGGGCGGGGACCATATAAAATCTCGGGGCCATATAAAATCTTGTCATAATCCCCCTTTTTGCGTTAAAATGGGCTTTATGAAGAAAGTTCTCGCTTTTATCATGGCGGGGCTTCTGGGTGCCGCGTTCCTTCCGGCCCAGGCCTCTTTTTTTGACAACTACGTGTACCAGCAATGGAGTTCCTTCGGGGGGCTTACAGGTACGACGGCGACGGACATCATACAGACCAGCGACGGCTTCATAAACATAGGCACCTACGAGGGCTTGGTCCGCTTTGACGGCGTGGCTTTCACGACGCTTCGCCGGGGCAAGGACAACGGGCTTACCTTCGCATCCGTCCGCGTTGTCATGGAGGACAAGTCCGGCAATATGTGGATCGGCTCCAACGACGAGGGCGTCCAGCTGCTCCAGCCGGAGGGCAACATGACGTTCACGACGCAGAACGGCCTTCCCAACAATTCCATACGGGCCATCGTGGAGGATAAAGACAAGAACGTCTGGGTAGGCACGGCGGGCGGGGTCGTGTACATGACCCGCAACCATCACCTCATAAACCCGCAGTTCGAGGCGGGCACGGTTTCCAAGGGCGTTATCTCCACTCAGCTCTTCTGCGACAGGGCAGGGCAGGTCTGGCTGACCACCGAAAACGACAAGGGCCTTTTCATGTTCTCCGACGGGCTTTTCCGCACTCTCCCGTCCATGGATCAGT
>CAMNGY010000189.1 GCA_946538795.1 uncultured Treponema sp. | reverse complement strand
CAAAATGCTGGAAAACTCAGGTCTAAATGCCGGACTGAGAACCCGGAGAGGAAGGAGCATTGCCGGAGCATGCGGACAGTTAGGCAGAACACAGGCATCCCGAACAGGACATACGGACTAAAACACAGCCAGCACACACTGTTTTCGACTAATACCGCTAAATATCAATTTTATCCGATTTAAGATAAAAAAAACAACTCCAATTACTCAACACATTTTTTTATTATACAAAGAAATATACGATTATGCTTGCAAAAAAAACGCAGATATTCTATAATGAAGTATAACGATAATTGCTGGAGGCATTTCAATGCAAAAGAAGATTTATGTAACAGGTCTGGATGATGATTCAATAGCTGCAAAGGTGGATGCGGCTGTCAAGACTGTCGTCGGGGTAAGCAACTCCGTTTCTTCTGTGGCGAAATGCCAGGTCTGCGTTGATTTTGATGAGTCTGCGGCAGGAGCGGAGGATGCAATAAACGCCGCCATAGCCTCCGCAGGCGTGACGGTACTTTAAGGGCATGCTGAACGAGGAACGGACAAAGCGGACACGGCTGTTCCTGATAGCCGCATGGGCTTTCTTCAGCTTGCTCCTCCTGCTTCCTGTGACTCATTCCCTCATGTTGCTCACCCTTGAAGCAATCAAGGGCGGCAGCATACGGCAGCCTGACCTGTGGAAAGGCAGGCTCAGAGGAGTCGCAGGAACAAGTATGGTCATATGCGCCATCACGGCGGCACTGACGTTTTCGGAACCCAAGAGAAGAAAAACTGTCCTCTACTGGACATGCATCCTTTTTGCCGTCGCGTCATTTCTCCTCTTCCCTTTGAAATCCCGCATAGCATTCCAGCGTTTCTTTTTGGGATTATCCCTGGAGGATGCTTCTGACAGCTTCAGGACAAAACTGCTTCTTTACAGGGTTCTCTCATTCACCCTGTTATGCTTTCTGGCAGCTTTCCTGGTAAAGAACGTTTCCTTTCCAAAGGATTTGGCACGGAATACGCAAAGCCATACTGTATTCTTCTCTATAATCCTGATTTTTTCATTCGTTTCCTTCAACATGGGAATTCCAAAGCATGCTACAGGCTACATGAACAACTTCTGGATGTTCTACGCATGCTTTGACTACGGGGACTACATAGAAACAATATTGATGCCGGACCACAACTATTCCTACCCTCCCATGGCGAACATACTGACTGGAGCCTTAAAGTTCCCCATCCACAAGCTCCGGGAGTCGGTAGCCTCTTGGGGGCCTGGCTACACGATCTTTTCGCCGGTCGGAACTTACATGCTCCTTCTCTTCTTCCTCACGCACCTGCTTCCGCTAATCTTCCTCTGCCACAAGGCCATACAAGGAAGAAGCCTCACAAAAAGCCTGTTCTCCATCGCAATATGCACAAGCTCATTTGTCGTCTATTCCGTAATGCGGGGGAACATAATACTTCTGGCAGTGGCATGCACACTCTGTTACATGCTCTTATATGACTCAAAGAACAAGGGGCTCAGGCAGATTGCCCTGCTGTCCCTGGCACTGGCCACTAACATAAAGATTTACCCCGCAATATTTGGTTGCCTGCTGCTCAAAGAAAAACGCTGGAAAGACGCTTGCCTGTGCGCCCTCTATGCAGTGCTCATGCTGATAATCCCCTTCTTTACCTATGACGCAGGCTTCTCATACTCGTTCGGAAGATTTATGGTCCGTATTGGCTTTGCCGGAAGCGACAAGATTTCCGCACCGCCTGTCGTCGCCCCCCAAAACGCAGTTCAAACCGATTCCTTAGATGCGTCCGTCCCGGACGAAAACGCGACGTACAGCGGCGCGAAATCTGCAAGCAGCAGCGCGAAATCTGCCCCGGAAAAAAACAATGCTACTGGCAGCACGCATACCCAAAAAGAAAAAAGCAGGCTCATAAAGGCGCTTACAGCCCCCAACTTCGGAATTTTCTCTCTATCGACCGCTGTCGCAGCGTTCACGAATGCCCTTCAAGTACCAAGGCACGTCTATTCGGCATTACGGGCAATAATCTACCTGCTATACGCCGGGCTGTCAGCATTGCTCCTTATAAAGGCGAAAAGGAGATGGTGCGCCATGCTCATCCCTGCTACGGCCTGCTACCTCATACCGGGCATGACATACGTATATGTCCCGATATTCCTCCTGCTGCCCCTCATAGACCTATTGAATACGGAAGACAAACGCCCCGCGGAATACGGGGCGCTGCTGATATTCTTATGCATGTTCGCATGCAACTGGACGACCTGGCCCTGCGTCATGGGATACAGGCATTTCCCGTCCATTCTGTTCTCAGTCGGACTCTATACAGCCGCTTTCATAACCGAGGCAAGCAAGGCAAAAGCAGCATCGGATTCTACTGCTCTTCATCCTCAATGCCAAGTATCTTCTTAGCCTTTTTGGCGTTATTGTTCTTCATCGCTCCCTTACCGTCATTGCCGGCAATCTCCTGTACCTTCGACGTAAGGGAGGAGTATTGGCCCTTCCTGTACATGTCCAGTCCAGTCCCCTGAGTCATGACGTCCTTGCTGTCCAAGTACTTCCCGCACACATCGGCAAATTCCGCCCGCCCATACTTCGCAAGCTCCTTACCCAGCGTGTAGCGCAACTGCTTGTGAACGTCCCCCTCCAGTGTCGAGGCGGCCAGGTCCAAAATCTCGCCCGTTCCGGCATATCCGTTCTTAAGCAAAGCAGCCGCCACGGCTCCCTTTGTTGTGTCGCCGGTCTTGGTATCTGTAATGAGGCCCACAAGATATTCGTTGCCCTCGGCTGTGTTGAAATCAGAAAGCAACGTATAGCACTTCTCTTTAATCTTCTTCTCCTCGTTCTTGTCCTTGCAACGGAAAATCAGATAGGGAACGGCCTCCGTCAGTTTCTTCTCAGTTATAACTTCCAGGGCCTCCAGGCGGACCTTATACGATGAATCACGCAGGGCCTGAATAAGCACGGAATTCGCGGCATCATCGCTGAAATTCGCTATTCCCTTTATGACATAGCAGCGCAGGTTCGCATTGTCGCTCTCAAACAGCTCCAGAAGGGCATCCTCCGCCCCCTCCCCCTGCATGGCCCCTATTGCCTCGGCAGCATACATACGGCAGAACTGATCCTCGTCCTCGTTTTCCGCAATCTCCTTGAGCTTATCATAGCTGGACGCCGCCTTCAGCTTACCCAGAACCTTAACAAGAGCCTGCTTCTGTGCAGTCGTCAAGTCCTCCCTGTCCATGTATTCGGCCACGAACAGTCCCTCGTCCTCTCCTCCCACCTCACCAAGGCAGGTAAGGGCCGCAGTAAAATAATTCTCATCCTCTTTGTCGATCAGGTCAACGACTCCAGGAACAGAGGCAGCGCTCTTCACCGCCGCACAATAAGAGAGGCAGGCCACAACAATGGAAGCCTTTGTGTCATAGGGATCATTTATGACCTCAACGGCATAATCCTCAAGGCAAGGATCCTCCATCTTGGTGAAATACTCAAGGACCTTCTGCTTGACAGACGGGACCTTGGTCTCAAGAAAGAGATCGTAAGCGGCATCCAGAAACCTCGGGTCCTCCTCCATAGTCATGGTGCCCAGTGCATCTATAATCTGAAGCTCAAGCCCGTACTTGAACGTATCGCCCACATCATCCACATACTTCTGCTCCGCATGTTCCGGATATTTGTCCAGCGCCGCCTGAAGCTTCTCTTGTGAAGCGGGGGCGGGACGCTTTGCATCGGGATAGACCTTCTCTTTCTTCACGTATGAAGGGCCAGGATTTTCCTCTGTGCCCCCTTCCTGCGCATTCAGATACTGCTGCACCACAGGATCATCCGATCCCCCCGTCTGAGCAAAACAAAGGCTATCTACGGCAAAAATGGCCAGAACAGCCGCAACAACAGTCTTTTTCATAACGCAACCTCTTCCAAATTTAACGGAATTCTCTATGGAGAAAAACAGTTCCGGTATAAAATTGTTTCAAACTTTAAAAGCTTCCCTTTGACTTTTTCCCGATTAGAGAGTATGATTTAACCTATGCAGGACAGACAGCTTCCCGGATATGAAGATTTCCTCGAATACTACGACAAAGTGCAGCATATACTGCGCAACCGGGGCAGGAACGGTCTGGAGACCAGGCTGTTCGCCCAGTACGTTTCCATCTGCTTCGCCTATGTCAGAAGCCTCAGTCCTTACGAATTACAGTGCCTCTGCGAGGCCATGCCCGACATTGAGGAGAAGATAGAGGTCATCTGCGACCTGCATGAAAAGATACGGCTCGCAATCCGCGATGCCTTTCAGGAAACATCCCACAAAGGCTCCGCGGTGTCTTCGGAAAATGCAGACTAAAACTGTGTCGCGAGGCTAGCCCAAGGACGATATGTCCAAGGACTCAAACCCTGAAACCAGTTTCCTTGCAACGGCAAGCAGCTTCTGAAGGTCGCCCTTGCGCCCGCCCTCTATATTCATAGGCATTACGGGATCATGAAGGCTCAGGCTAATCAACATCCAGCCCTTCATGTCATCCCCTTTGAACGAAATCCTGACCCCTTCATAAGACTCCGGCATCTCGTACCCGGCTTTTTCTGCGCGGGCCTTGA
>CAMNGY010000188.1 GCA_946538795.1 uncultured Treponema sp. | reverse complement strand
CTTTGCGACTATATTTAGGGAGAGCAGCATTGTTCTGCTTTGCGTTTTTACGTTTATGATTTTACGGCGGTGCGGGCGGCCGCGCTTTCCCGGTTGCAGTTGCAGGCTGCGGCTGGTACGGCAGGACTGCCCGCACGGACTACAGGAGGCATACGCTTTATGGATGAATATGCAAATATCGGGTACGCAGCTGAACGCGAGAGTGCACAGAAGAAATTCCTGACGGGAACCTACGGCTGGATGGCCGTTGCCCTGCTCATCAGTGCAGCGTCGGCATTTGTTACGGCGAACAGCTACACCCTGCTCAAGCTCATCTTTACGGGCTGGCACTACTGGGTGCTGGTTATCGGCGAGCTTGCCCTGGTCTGGTGGCTGTCCGCGTCCATCCGCAAGATAAGCCTTGCGACGGCGGTAATCGGCTTCCTGGGCTATTCGGTGCTGAACGGCATGACGCTCGCGAGCATTTTCTTTGTCTATTCCCAGGAGTCGCTGACGGTTGTGTTCATCACCTGCGCAGCGATGTTTGCGGGTATGGCGCTCTACGGGCTCAGGACAAAGAGCAACCTGTCCGGTTACGGGCAGTACCTGATTATGGCGGTCTGGGGCATCATCGTTGCGTCCCTGCTGAACATCCTGTTCAAGTCAAGCGGGCTCACGCTGATCATCTCGCTCGTGTCCGTCGCAGTCTTTGCGGGACTGACCGCCTACGACAGCCAGAAGATGCTTGCCATCTCTGCACATGCCGACGACAGCGAGGCATACCGCAAGGTTTCCATCCTCGGCGCGCTGGAACTGTATCTTGACTTCATCAATATGTTCCTCGCCCTCCTGCGCATCTTCGGCAGGCGGCGCTAGAACTCAGAGTTCGCCGGGTCCAGAATCGAACGAAGAGGCGCTTCCGGGGACCGGCGCTTTTTCTGCGGTACGGTATGCACTGACGCATACGGTGCCGCTTTTTTTTGTCCTTTTCGGCTTAAGGGAACTTTGTTTGCGGATTCTCTGCTGTGCGGAGAATTTTACCGGGTAAAATCCCAGCCTTTGCTCAGATCCCGGTAGGGCCAGAACCTGCCGCTTCCCGCCGTCAGGTTATAAACGACGGACCACTGGAGCTTGTCGGTATCTCCGTCGTACACGCCGATCCTGTTCAGCAATTGTTCACAGTCGGACACGCTGACGATGCCGTGCTGCTTGTGCAGGACGGCTTCAACCGCATTGTAGCGGTCAAATTCGCTGAAGCCTTCTCCGATGTTCAGCCCGTTATAGGCAATGAAATTGGAGGCAATCTGATAGGGTGTATCTGCCCTGACCGCCTGCACGTCGTTGGCATAATACTCAACAATGACGGAGCTTCCGCTTGCATCCGCAAGCAGGTAGTGGCAGTTGATACCGCCGGAAAAATAGATGTTGTACTGCCGCAGCAGGGCAACGGCTTCGTCCACGCTTGCCGCCTTGTCGAGCACGAGGCGGATTGCCGTCGTTGTGTTCAGCGTTACCTTATCCGGCGCATGGTTCAGCTGGACTTCCGGAACTGACAGCAGGGCGATGCTGACTCCCTTTTCGTTCATGCCGTCGAAGGCAAGGAAGGGGGCGGCTAGGGCTGGAACACTGCTCAGCCGTATCCCGGCGGCGGGAAGCCGTTCCCTGCTGTAGCCTGCATACGAGAGGTTCACGGTTGAAACAGAGGCGTAGCCGTTTTTCGGCTTTGTGTGCAGCTGCATGACAGGCGAATGGGCAAAATCAAAATTCCGGGCGAACAGGACATCGCCGTTTTCGTTTTTTGCGGTAAATGCTGTGCAGCCGGTTTTTGTTATGTTCAGGGTAAGCGGCAGGCCTCTCAGCAGCCGTCTGGTGACAAAGATTTCTATGTCGGCATCCGTCTGGGCACCGGTCTTGAGGAAGTCGTCAAAACCGTAATCGCCGTCATAGCTCATCGTATAGACGCCGGGGCATTTTTCCTGCAGGCTGCCGAGCGTTTTGAGTTCATGCCGGAAGGCAATGAGGAATACCAGCAGCAGGATAAGCAGCAGCGCAAGCACGACTGCGATGCACGCCGCGAAGGTGGACAGGAACTTCTTTTTTGCGTTCTTTTCCGTATTCTTTTTCATAGACCTTTAGGGGCGCGACAGCGCCGCTGTTAGAGCCGGGCAAAGCGGTTTTCCGTCGGTTTGCCGTGTCCGTAATACAGGGTCCGCTCTCCGAGTGCCCTTATTTTTTCGGCACTGTTCCTGAGTGCTTCCAGATCCGTGTAGAGGTGCCCGGTTGCGGGGCATTTCCAGTTGTCGAGGGCGTCGCCGACGAGGAGGCTGCTTCCGGCAACATCGACACCGACGGAACCCTTCGTGTGGCCCGGCAGTTCAATGATTTTCGCGTCCACTCCGTAGGGCGCAAGGTCGTCTCCTTCCCTGACGGTCATGAGCGTTTCGGGTTTTTCGACGGTCGTGTTCCGCAGGACCTTGAGCGACAGGCCGAGTACGACGCGGCCGACCAGCCCGTAGGACTTGAGGGGCTGCCGGTCAAAGCTTTCGAACAGTTCAAGGTCGGCCTCGTGTACGGCGACGGGAATGCCGAAGTGCTTCGCAAGCCGGGCAGCGTTTTCTGCATGGTCAAAGTGCACGTGCGTCAGGACAATGAGCTTCATCGTATACTCACTGCATGCAGCGAGTACCTTTTCGTAGCCTGCCGCACTGCAGGTGTCAACAAGGATGGCGTTGCAGGCTTTTCCGCCCTCCTTTTCGTCTTCCTGTGCATTTCCCTGTGCGACAATATAGCAGTTGTCCGTTCCGCACTGTATGCGGCGTATCGTGCATCCGGTCCGGTTCATGGCTTACTCCGTATTCCTACTGGCTGCCGGCGGAAAGCAGGATGCGGAAGCCTATGAAATCGACCTGCCGGGACGCATAGTAGTAGGTCCTGTTGGAGAACCTGCTGGCCAGGCTGCTGTGGATGCTGATGTAATACCAGCTTCCTCCGCGGAAATACCGTTTGGTAAGGTTGTTCGCCCACGGGTCCCAGACCCATTCCCATACGTTGCCGCTCATGTCGTACAGGCCGTAGCCGTTGGCTTTCTTCTGCGCCACCGGATGCGTCGTATGGCCGCTGTTGCCGGCATACCAGCCGACCTCGTCGATATTGTCGCTCCCCGAAAAACTGTAGTTCTGGCCGCCCCATGCGGCATATTCCCATTCATCATCCGTCGGCAGGCGGAAGCCCGCGGCATCCAGATCCTGCGTGATTTTTCCGTCAATGCGGTTCCCCTTGTTCGGGACGTAGTTCCATTTCGCTGTGTCGGTCACGCCGTCCACGGCATAGATCGGACTGTAGCCCGCAAGCATGCTGAGCTTGTTGCAGAAATAGATGGCGTCGTACCAGCTCACCTGCTCCACAGGAAGGCTGTCTCCCTTGAACCTGCTCGGGTTTTCCCCCGTCACGGCCTCGTACTGCGCCTGGGTTACCTCCGTCGCGCCCATAAAACCGTTGAATCCGGCAACTGGCCTGAACGAAAACGCCTGCCCGCGGACCATCACGTTGACGGTTATCCCGCTGTCCTGGGCCGATGCCGCCACAGCGAGCAGCAGCCCGCATATCAAACATGCAAGTTTTCGCAAAATGTCCTTCCTCATGGCTTTCGCCTCCCGTCCCAGTATAGGGCATATCAAAAAACTGGGCAAGTCCGGGGAATCCCGTGCGCATCCGGTAAAACAGGAGCCCCTGAAACTGTCCTTCCGTTTTTTTGATTGCAAATATATTTAAAAAAGCTGTATAATGGAACTGGTGGTCTGCCCGCCAAGGAGCCTTTATGAGCAAGAAACAGTCCGCAAGAATCAACCTGACAGTCAAAATGCTGGGGATATTCCTTCCTGTCGTTCTTGTGGCCAACCTCGTGATAAGCGCGATAGTATATCAGATTTCGGCAAAAGGGATGAGGGATAGCGTCAACAGCCACCTGACGGCTGTCGCTGACGACCTTGCCAACCAGGTGGCCGCGCTGAACTCCAAGCAGTTCACGGCGATGCGCTTCCTGGCGGAGCAGGAGTTCATGAAGGACGAGAGCGTCTCCATCGAGGAGAAGAACAGGCAGCTGTCCGGCATAGCCGCAAAGCTGGGGCATCCCTACGAGAACATAGCCTTCTACGACAAGGACGGCAACGCGATTACCGCCGACGGCCGCATGATGAACTTCGCCAGCCGCCCCTACTTCAAGGAGGCCTTCTCCGGCAAGGACTTCGTGTCCGACCCCGCGCTCAGCCCCATCACGGACTCCGTCCTCCAGCACTACGGGGTGCCCGTCTACAACAAGGCGGGCCAGCCCATCGGCGCGATCGTCATGATCATAAGCGGCAACCTGATGTACGACACCATCTCAGGGATTGACCTGGGCGGCGGGATGCACCCCTCGGTCATCAACCACAAGACCCAGCTGACGGTCGCCAACGTCAACGAGGGCGTGGACGAGAACGACAACCCCGACGGCTTTGACTACACCCGGGGGGTCGGCAAGGTCCTGTCCCACGTCTTCGCGGGGGAAGAGAGGGTGGAGGACTTCGTGGACGAGCACATCAACGCGCACCTGATAGCCTCCTACAAGAAG
>CAMNGY010000187.1 GCA_946538795.1 uncultured Treponema sp. | reverse complement strand
GGTAATCTGCTGCCCTGCGCTGTCCGTAAGGGTCACGCCTGTTTCTTCTTCTTTTTCGCTCATAATCACAATCCTGCCGTAACGAGGGTTTTGTCATCCGTATCGTGCGGAACGGGCCAGCCAAGCATCATGTTCTTGATGAATGCGCTGCGTCTCCAGAAAGGCTTTTTCTTCAGCTCCTCAAAGATGTCCTCCGCAAACGAAATCTCCCTTCCGTTTTCCATGTCCGCCGAAATCCCGTCCGTCGAGAGGACGACTCCCTTGAACAAGCTCCTGTCGTACACGGCATACCTGAATTCATCCGCTGCTTCCGGGTCGGACAAAGAAAACGTCTCATTGGAAAAATCACCGTCCTTGTCATCCATAAGGACGACGCTGCCGGAAGATTCCTTTCCCAAAAGACAAATCATGCCGTCCCCGAGCCGCGCCGCAAGCACCCTGCTTTTTGTCGCAAAGACAAACAGGCATGTTGCGGAGCAGTCTTTCGCTTCGAGAGGAAGGAGAGAGTCCTTCCATATAGTGACGATGTTTGAGAAAAGCTCAGGCACAGGAAGAGCTTCCTTTTTGTTCCGTACGAAACGAGTCATCTCTGTCTTGACGGCTTCGCAAGCTTTTTTTGAGCCGATGTCGGCAAAGGGCTTGCTGCCCATCCCGTCCGAGACAACAAACAGCATGTACCTGCGCTTTTTGACCATCAGAAACGAATCCTGGTTGGCTATACCGTTTTTCTTGTGGGAAGGTCCGGTAACGCTCGCGCCGCAGAGAATCATGACAAGCTTTCCACCGCATACAGGACATTGTCCGCTCTAATGCTACGAACACGGGAGAAATCTTTCATGGCAGAGACGTTGAGCGCATCCCCTCCGCAAAGGACCACGAAAAGCCTGTCCTTGTTCTCCTGCAGGAAATTCTTTACGGCTCTCGATACCTTGCAGTTGTCAGACAGCGCATAACCGTCAGTCAAAAGCAGGGTACTCTTACCAGAACATTTTTCAGCAAGAGACTCAAGGGCTTTGCTGCTTCCGTCCCACTGCATCTTTGTGAGGGAAAGCCGCCCGCTCTCTTCGCCCATGTTTTCAAGGGCTGAAAGAGCCTGGAGAACAGAGCCGACAACGGATGTCTTTCCCATGCTGTACATGCTGCCGGAGACATCCACTATCACAAATAACTCTTTCATGCCCTTGCTCCAAAGTTACAGGTCTATGCCGAATTCCTTCGCCATGTCCCGGATTGCCGTGGATGATGAAGGATTCCTTGCCGCTGGAAGAAGCTTGTTCGGGTCAACGGATTTGCTCCTGACGCTTACGCTCATCGTGACGAACTTGAAGAAGTCGCGGATTCTGCTTGCCTCGCTTGCGAGGAAGACCTTGCTCTCTGTACCAGAGAGAAACTGGTTCAGGACAGGGTCGTCCTGGGACGTACCTATCGCCATCGCGAATCGCTCGCACTTGGAGCTACGGCCGGATGAGATGAAATCCTGCATGGGCTGCTCCCAGTCATCGTTTGGCTCACCATCCGAGACGAGGACGACGGCGGGGCGGTATCCCTTGGACGGGAAGACATCCTTGTCCTCAATCAGGTCCTTCGCCATGCGGAGGGCCATGCCCATGGGGGTGCCTCCGTTTGCAAAGAGGGACATTTCGCTTGTGATTGATGAAACGGGCTGCAATGGGAAGTCGTATGTCGCACCTCCGTCACCGAAACTGATTACACCGAGGTTTATCTCAACCTCGCCTTGACCTGCGGTCTTGAAGGACTGAATCATCTCGTTCACCGCCGAATTGAGCGTGGAGATTTTCTCCCCAGACATGCTCCCGCTCCTGTCGAGCAGAAGCATTACCGGAAGCGGCCGGGCCTTCGCAACTGTGTACTTTGACGGATCAAATGCCATAAATCTATACTCCTTAAAGAATTATACCCTCTCCTAAAAAAATGTCAAGCCTTTTTCAACATTTTCGGAGGCTGGTAGGCAAGGACTGTCACCCTTCCTACCATATAACAAGGGACGCTTCCCGAGACAGTTGACATTTTTCAAAAAAAATCATTCCTCTTCTTCCAGCAGAAAATCAAACAGGTTCTGTATCAGCACGCCGTCGTCGTTCATGAAGGTCGGCTGCAGGCCTCCGGCTATGACGACCTTCTTGAAGCTGTCCTTTATGGAAAGGAGCGGACGCAGTTCCTGCGCCTGTTTTTCCGGAGAATCCAGGTTCAGCGCGGACTGAACGTAGACCCTCTCATAGCCCCTGTTGCAGACAAAATCCACCTCAAGCTGCTTTTGGATTTTTTTTTGTTCTGAAGTACGTTCGGTATGTTCCACAATCCCCACATCAACCGAATATCCCCGGGAAAGCAATTCATTGTAGATGATATTCTCCATGATATGCGTTTCTTCGTACTGCCTGAAGCGAAGACGCGCATTGCGAAGCCCTATATCGGTAAAATAATACTTGCAGGGTGTGCTGAAGTATTTTTTCCCCTTTATGTCGTAACGGACGGCACGGCTGATTAAGAATGAATCCTCAAAATAATCAAGGTAGTTTTTTACCGTATCAGGATGAATCGAAACCTGCTTTACGGACTTGAAAGTATCGGAAAGTTTTTTTGGATTGGAAAGTCCTCCGATACCAGAGGCAAGATAATCAAGCATCTCAGAAAGCTCCGCTGGATTACGCACGTCATTTCGCTCAAGGATATCCTTTAAATATGTCTCCGCAAAAATGCCTTCCAAATATGAGGCCTTGTCATGCGGGTCGCTCATCGTGCGGATTTTTGGAAGCCCCCCATACATCGAATATTCCTGCCATGCAGCTGCCCTGCTCCCATCGTATTCATGAAAAAATTCCGAAAATGAGAGAGGATACAAGTGAATTTGGTCACCCCGGCCACGGAATTCCGTAATAATGTCCTTGGAAAGGAATTTCGCATTGCTTCCCGTGACATACGAATCCGCATTTGGAATATGAAGGAATCCGTTGAGCACATCCTCAAATTCGCTCACCATCTGCACTTCGTCCAGCAGGATGTAATACATCTTGTCATCAGCAATCCGGCTTTTCACGTAGCGATAGAGGGCATCAGGATTCCGAAATTCCCTGTTGGCAAAGTCATCAAGCGCAATGTGAATAACGTGATCTTCCTGGACACCATTTTTAAGCAGATAGTCATAAAAAAGAGTGAACAAAAGGTATGTTTTGCCAGACCTGCGGAGTCCTGTCACAACCTTAACCATGCCGTTATGCATTTTGCGGACAAGTTTTTGAAGATATCGATCCCTGTTCATCATCCTACCTACTGAAAATTTAGTCGACAAGTCGAGCAATTTTTCAATAACTGTATGCGAAAAAGGGCAGTTTGTCAATGGTTAGTGAAAATTCAGTCGCCTTGGCGGCAAAATTTTCAATACCTGAAAGTATCCAGCCTAGCCGATTTTTTTGCGTATTTACGCAGTTTTATCGGGTAGGCAGGCCTGCCGTGGGCGAAAGCAAGCCTTCTGCTCCATTTTTTTGCGTAAATACGCATTTTTCGGGAGCAAGAGGCCCTGTCAGCCCCCTGCCAGGATGAGCGTCAATTTTTTAGGCTGCTGACAACTTCCTCGCAGCGTTTCAGCTTTTCCATGAAGTTCCTCATCGTCCTGCTCGCATCCGTTTTGTCCTTGCCGAACCATGCGGAGACATCCTGCTGTGTGGGACAGCTGTCGCCGGAAAGGAATGCCTCCTTGACCTCGATGGCTTTATCCGTCATGGCGAAGGCTCTGCCCGCAAGATATTCCAGCGAGCTTGTGCTGTCTGTCCCGGCGGACTCAAGTTCCTCCAGAACCAGCCTGGTGAGCAGGGCGGAAAGATAGGATTTGGTACGGTCTTGCTGCTCCGAGAATGCTTTGTCTATGCTGGTAAGGACTAAGGAAATCTCATCTTTTTGCTCAAGCTCCTGCGCCGGTGTCCTTCCACCCGAGTTTTCGAAAACCCTTTTAGTGTCCAGAAGGGAGATTTCTTCCCCTTCGTCATTTACAGTAGTTTCACTCTGTACAGATGACTGGAAGTACCATTTTACGAGGTCTGCAATCTCCTTTTCTGTATGGCTATACATACGGGCGAGATGTTCCTGGCATTCTTTGTTCTGGATATCTTTTCCGTATTCCTTTGCAGAACGAATCATGCTTTTCAGAAGCCTGCGCTTTTTTTCTGGCAGTCTGATAGCCCTCTCGTCAAAAACAGTCTTCCTCTCATTTGCCAGGGAGATTTCCTTCTTGAGGGATGCGGATATATACTTGATATAGTCTGCCGCCTGTCCATTAAAACTCGCAAGGCTTCTGTTGACGCAGTCCATGATTTCTGTACCTGAGTTCTTCACTTTTTCTTCGTCAAAAGTGAGCCTTGCCCAGTTCCACAAGCATTCTGCGAGCTTTGTCTTGAGGGAGAGGAATTCTGCCGAACCAGTCCTGTTTTGCGCGGGAATCCGGAAAATTTCTGAGGCGACCCGCGTAAGTTTTTCTTCAAGCTTCGTCTTGTCCATCTGCGCTACCTGCCTGAATTACAAAGCAAAAAACGCGTCCAGCGACTTCAAGGCTTCTTCTCCGGACGGGGCTTCCATCGCGCCCATCAGGTTGTTCAGGTAGTAGAGCGAGG
>CAMNGY010000186.1 GCA_946538795.1 uncultured Treponema sp. | reverse complement strand
ATGAGCCGCGTGAGGCGCATGATGTCCCGGGTGTATTGTGCTTGCCTTGCCTGGAGCGCGTGAACTGTCAGGCCCTTCCTATCTTTACCCGCACGCTGATGATGCGGCGGCCGCCCTGGTCTTCCACTATATATACCGCGTTCCTGTCCTTCCAGGCTGCCCCCACGCGGGGCAGTTCCCCGAACTTTTCCAATAGCCAGCCGCCCAGCGTGTCAAAATGCTCGCTGTCCAAGTTCATCTTCATTATGTCGTTGAAGTCGTCCAGCCGCATGTCTCCGGGAACTATATACTCATACGGTGATACAGGGGTAATCCGTTTTTCGGGGGCAATCTCGCTTTCCCCGTTTTCATCGGTGATTCTCCCGAACACAGCGGCGAGTATGTCGTCCATAGTGACGATTCCGGCATTGCTGCCGTATTCGTCCAGCACGACAGCGAAGTTGTCCTTCTCTTCTTTGAACCGTTTCAGTGCATCCAGCGCGGTCAGGGTTTCTGGCAGCACGATGGCTTTCTTCATGCAGATTTTGACGAAATCACGGCTTTCCGTAATCTCCTTGTGGGCGAAGAGCACGGACTTGTAGTGCAGCACTCCGACTATGGTTTCAGGACTGCCCTGCCAGACAGGAAGGCGGGAGTAGCCGGAGTTGAACAGCGGTATCACGTCGGAATAGCCGGCGTCGATTGGGACATATTTTACGAAGGATCTGTGCCGCATTATGTCGCGTACCCGTATGCCCGAAAAGTCAAACAGGCGGACGAGCATCTGCGTCTCCACGTCCTCAAGCGTCCCTTCGTCTTTGCCGACGTCAAGCAGGGTTCTCAGCTCATCCTCCGTGACCAGGGGCATCTTCTTCTTTATGAGATGGTCCTCAACGAAATTTATCAGCTTGGAAAGACCTCCGAAGGTCCAGACCACGGGAAACAGCAGTTTTTGAATGAGTATGATGGGTTTCGCGCTCACGACGGCAATGTCTTTTGGGCGGACTGCGGCATAGGTCTTTGGAATTATCTCGCTGAAGATAATGACGAGCATGCTTATTACGGCTGTCGCGAGGCTGACGTATCCCGGTCCGAAAACCTGCATGGCGTATGCGGTCGCTACGGCGGAAAGCAGGGTCGTAATCAGGTTCGTTCCCACCAGGGCAGTGGAAATAAGGCTGTCCAGGTTTGAACGCAGCCTGGCTACCAGAGTGGCGTTCTTTTCCCTTGCTTTGAGCATCTGCCTGACAGTTATCCTGGACAGGGATGTGTAGCCTGTCTCGGTGGAGGCGAAAAAGGCCCCGCAGAAAAGGAGCAGAAGCTCGACCACCGGGATGATGGCCGTGTATGCAATCTTGCCTATGTCCATCTCTAAGCTCCTGCCTTGTTTTGTTTATGTGCTTCTGGCTGTCCGATCGTACCGGTCCTCTCCAGATGAACCTCCGCCACTCGCTTGTCGTCCATTGCCTTCACGGAAAAACGGAAGCCTTCCCTGATTATGCTTTCACCCTCCTGCGGTATGTGTCCCAGGCATTCCACTATGAAGCCGCCTATGGTTTCCGAGCGGCGGGAATCCAGGTTGATTCCCAGCTGCTCGTTCAGGTCCAGCAGTCGGGAAAGTCCCGAGACGTCATCGCTGTCGGTGTTCGTGACTTTTATTTCCACGCGACGGGCATAGGGCTTGTTGTCATCGGCGATCGGGCCGAATATTTCCCGCACTATGTCCTCGGTCGTAAGAATTCCGTATGTTCCGGAGTACTCGTCAATGACGACGGCCATGCTCTGCCGGTTCTCGCGCAGCATCTGCTGTATGGAGGACATCTTTTTTGTTTCCAGTATAAAAAGCGGGGGCCTCATCACGTCCTTCAGGACGAAATCTTCCTGCCTGTCCTTGTATGCGAGAAGATCCTTTATGTACACGACTCCGATTATGTCGTCAATGTCATCCTTGTAGATGGGAAAGCGCGACAGGTAGTGCCGCTGCGAGAATTCTATTATGTCCTTGTAGCTCGCGCTGATGCTCAGGGCCTTTATGTCCTTGCGGGGAATCATTATGTCCTTTGCCTCAAGATCTGTGAACTTGAACACGCGCCGCATCATCGTATTCTCACTGTTCTCGAAAATCCCCTGCTCGTTCCCGACGTCCAGCAGGGTCTTTATCTCTTCCTCGGTGAAGGACACTTCTTTTTTCTGTGTGTCAACGCCCATAAGCTTCAGGAAGAACCTGGAGAAGGATGTGAACACAAGCACGAGGGGGTACAGGATTTTTTCCAGGAATTCCACAAGCGGGGCCACAAAGAAGGCTATTGTCTCAGGGTGGTGCGTCGCGATTACTTTGGGCGTGATTTCCCCAAACAATAGCAGCAGGACTGTTGCGGCCAGGGTCGCTATTCCGACTCCCGCCTTGCCGAACAGGCCCAGGGCCGCATAGGTCAGCAGGGCCGACAGGCTTATGTTGACGATGTTGTTTGCAACCAGCAGCGTGTTTATGAGCCTCTCCTTGTCCTGCAAAAGCCTCCAGACGCGCATGGCTTTCGGATTCTTCTTGTTGTGCAGGAAGCGGACACGCAGCTTGTTTATGGAAAGAAACGCGCTTTCCGTCCCTGAGAATGTCATGGAAAGCAGTATGAGAAGGAAGGCTGGTGCCAGCAGGGGAATGATGCTTCTGGGGTCGGCTTGTGAAGGGTCCATCGCTATATAACCGGAACTGGGCTAGTCACCGTTTGTGCCCGTGACGGAAAAAGGTCCTTCGTCCTGCCGCATGATGTCCCGGAACTTGGAGACCATTGCCATGAGGTTTTCTATGTCCTCCAACCTGACGCTCTCCGGGTCAGCGGCCTGTGCCTTTTGCAGCAGTCCGTACATCGTGTCATAGTCGTTGTCCCCGAACAGGGCCATCAGGTATGCCGCGTTGTAGTATGCCTCAAGCTTTTGGGCTGGCCCAAGGTGGCCCGTTTCCGCTATTTGTATGAAGGATTCCACCACACCGTCGCGGCGGCCTTCCGAGATGCTCTCAAACGCGTCCTCATAGACGGCTATGAACTCGTATTTCCCTACGAGGCCGCTTGCATCGGAAGGGTCCAGCGAAGGGATTTCCCTTATGAGTCCTGCCAAAGGCTTCCTGCCCGCCTCGGGAGTCGCCCCGTACAGCGAGTCTATGGCCCTGGCTTTCTGAACTCCGGATGAGCTTTGTACCTGCGCTATTGCCGAGGAGATTCCGTCAATGGACTCTTCCTGTTCCGCAAGGATCTCCTTCAGTACTGAAGCAGAGAATATCCCCTCATCGTATTGCACTATGGAAAGCACGTAGCCTTCCTTTGAGAGAATGTAGATGCAGGGGTAGCTTGATACGCCGTAATGGCGCATCAGGCCGGCCTTTGCGTCTTCTGCCTGAGGCTCGGTGCCTTCGCCTATGAGGGCACGCTCCGCTTCGGACAGGTCAAGGTTCAACAGGACGTATGAGTTCCATGCGAATTCCCGGAACTCTGCTGTGTCCAGGACACCGGCACGGAAGGCTTCCGTCTTGCCGTCCCAGTCCGCGCCGGAGAAAAGGGCAAATATGGCCTTGTTCTGTGCTTGCGCGGCCTTGAGGGCGGAGTCATAGTCGTCATGCCAGACAAGTTTTCTCTTGCAGGAGCTTAAGAAAACAAGCGGCAGGACGACCGTGAGCAGGACGGCAATGCCCTTACGCAAAGTAAGATACCCCGGCAAGGAAGATGTTCTCCGAAGAATTCTCCCTCTCGTTCTTTATGGGATCTCCGGCGACATTCTTTATCAGGTCGCGGCTGGCTCCTCCGGAATCCATGCCTACGGTGCGCTCGCTGTGGCCCATCTTGCCCAGGACCAGTCCGTCGGGGCTGGTCAGGCCTTCTATGGCGAACAAGCTGCCGTTGGGGTTGTCCGGCTCGCTTACGGCTGGGTGCCCGTCTGCATCCACGTACTGGCTGAACACCTGTCCCATGGCAAAGAGCCTTCTTGCCAGGTTCTCCTGCATTATCACGCGCCCTTCACCGTGGCTTATGGGAACCAGGTGGGGCCTGGGATCCAGCACCGTGCGCGAGAGCGCCCAGGGACTGGTCGCGCTGACCAGCCTGGTGCGGGCAATCCGGCTGATGTGCCGTCCAACCTTGTTGTAGGTCAGGGTCGGAATCTCAGAGGACGGCTCCCGGATTTCCCCGAAGGGAACCAGCCCCGTCTTTATGAGCGCCTGGAAACCGTTGCAGATTCCGAGCACAAGGCCCTTCCTCGTTTTTAGAAGCTCCATTATCGAGTCGGCAATGCGGCTCTCGCGGATTACGTTGGCGATGAATTTTGCCGAACCGTCCGGTTCGTCGCCCACGCTGAAGCCTCCGACGAAGGAAAGAATCTGGGCCTCGTCTATCTCCTTCTTGAACTGGTCCAGGGACTCGGACAGCTCCTGGGCCGTCCTGTTGCGGAACACCAGGATTCTGGGATCGGCCCCGTTCAGGCTGAATGCCCTGGCCATGTCGTATTCGCAGTTGGTGCCGGGGAAGACCGGGATTATGACGCGGGGCTTTGTCTGTGAATACTTGGGGCTGAAGGACTTCCGTGCCGGGGCGAGGCTCTCGTGCTCGCCGAGGGCGAAGTCCGGCATCTCCGGGGTCGCGGGCTCCTGTTCAAAATATTCCGGAGGACCATAA
>CAMNGY010000185.1 GCA_946538795.1 uncultured Treponema sp. | reverse complement strand
TTCATGCTTGCCATTGTCGCAGGTTATGGGGGCTGTGTCTTTGGAAATGTCAGAATGATTCCTGATATGATGCGGGATTTTATATAAAATGGTTGCATTTACGAAAAGGAGTGAGGTATGAAAAAAACAGGTATTATTTCGGCGTTCATTACGGCAACTCTGCTTGCAGGAATGTGCGGGAGTGTTTCTGCTATGGAGCCTAACGCTGATGGTAAGGCGGATGATTCTGAAATCATACTTGGCTATGACGAGCCCCTGTATAAAAAGGGGCAGGCCTACGAGAAAGCGGGAAAATACGTACATGCGCTTGCAGCCTACTGGGATGCGATGTTAGCCGCATCGGTACCAGAAAAGGGAGAGGCCTCACTAATAGCATACGACAATCTTTGCGGAATCATAATGGGCGGAAAGCCCGGCAAGAACATCAAATACGACGAGTTTGACTTGTATGACGGCTGGGTGGCTTTATGGAATGAATACGTGGACTACTGGACGGCGAATAACAGTTACTACTTCACGGCTAAAAGTCCTACCAGAGAGAGCTTGGATATGGATGCGCACACCGCAACCTATAAATCGGCAATAATTCCACAACGTTCAATGAAATTTATCGATATAACGCGAATCTTGCAGGAAGGTAATGAAAAGAGCCGTACTGCCGAATGGAAGAGTGTTCCTGCTGATTTCGAAAACGCGATATCGAGTAAGATTCCTTCGTACACGGACTATGTCATGGTATTTGACTTAATCGGAGGCGACGGGCAACGGCTTTGCACCTCCAAAAGTTTCACACCACGGGTAGAGACTCGTGCTGAAAAATATGTCACAGTATATAACGGAACATATGGATTAGGAGAAACATATACGTGGTATGACGGCCCCAGCTTCACCGTTGACAGCAAGACAATGAAGATTATTGACGCGGGGGACACATGGATAAAACCTGTTTCCTTGACATGCAAGGGGAAAAAGATTTCCGTTGATTCCGTAGACTGGAGCTTCTCCGAGAGAAGTTTTAGTGAGGAGTGGGAAAAGAAAGGAATACTTGTTGATATCGAAGGCACTAGGGACGGGATTTGGGGGGGCATAGAATTTGACGCACCGTATAGGATAAGGTCAGCAAAAGTGCGGGAAAAAAAGGAGCGGGAAGAAAAAGTCGCTCAAGCTGAAAAGGAGCGGCAGGAAAAGGCCGAGCAGGAAGCAATAACGAAGGCAACGGAGTTTCCCATTAAAGTTGCAGGAACGTATGTAACTGTCCCGAAGGGGACGTTTACGTATACGTATAAGAGAGAGCGCGGAGAAGAAGAAGAAGCCTTCTATATAAAGAACAGTTTTGTCATGAGTGCTACGGAGATAACCTGCGAAAAATTCAAGAATATTACGGGTGTTTCAGCAGGAACGGACAGAGATGGGAATAAGGGCACGATAAATTCGAAGAACTGCCCTGCTGAAGCATGGCCTGCATTCGTCACTTGGTATGATGCGTTTAAATTTTGCAATCTCTTGAGCCAATCAGAAGGTTTTACCCCTTGCTACAGCGTAAACGGGAATAGAGAAGCAACTAAATGGGGTAAGTATGACGATCGCAAGGATAAGATAGAATGTGATTTTTCTGCAAACGGTTGGAGGCTGCCCACGGCAGTAGAATGGCAATATGCCGCAAAAGGCGGTCCGAACAATAACAGATATAAATACATCGGGAGCGATAATTTTGATGATGTGGCATGGTGTAGCGAAAATAGCGGGTATGAGGGGGTGTGTAATTACGCAGTTCATCCCGTAGCCATGAAAAAACCCAATTCACTTGGTTTGTATGATATGCAGGGAAATTTGCAAGAGTGGTGCTGGGATTGGGAACGGGACGGAGTTGAATTGCGTTGTTATGGAGGAGATTATTCCACCAGCCCAGACTATTTATGGGGGAAATCCTCCTACCGCTTGTCGGGCTGGGTGAACTCTGCAGGATTCCGCATTGTCCGTACTATCTCTGATAGGGAAAAAATGTCTAACTCCCCCCAGAAATCTGACAAGAACTCCGCGGGGGTGTCATTCAAGGGGGTGTCGCTGGGTTTCATTGCCCAACCACTGACAAAGGCCTTCCTCAAGGCCGTTCGCAAAAAAAGCAAAGGTCCAGTCAAAAATATGAATGGCATTGTGGTTGGCGACATACAAAGTGGCTCCCCTGCCAGCATTATGGGCTTGCAGAACGGTGATGTGATATACGCCGTCAACGGCGAGGAAATTACTGACGAGAAGGAGTTTAAATCCGCACTAAATAACATAAACGGCAGGACACTCTACTTCGGGGTCTACAGGGACGGGTGGAGCGTCTCATCCAAGATGAAGCCCCTTACCATACAGTAGCAGAAATTCATGCGCTTAAACACTGGGCTGCAGTGACCTTCAGTTATTGCAGCCCATATATACGCTAGGACTGTGGTTGTAAAAGAGAAGTTTATATGGATACTGTATTGGCAATAATATCGACTCTTTTCTCATTTTGGGAAAAGAGCCATTTCTTGTTTAACAAGCTCTGCAGGGTGAAAATTCTGGTGTCAGAAAAAGGTTCTATTGACAATAAAAAAGCTTGCAAGAATCTTATCAAGAGAATGTGCAAACAGTATGATGGCTCCAAGCACGAAAAAACACTCTGCAATTCAGAAATACATGTCGTTCAAGACAAGACCATGAATGCAGGTTTGTCTGGAATAGGAAAAATGCTCTCTGTAGCAACAAACAGTAACAAGTCGGCCGAAGTAAAGGCTGGTTTTTCATTGTTGCTTTCTGAACAGGCTTTTGCTATGTTTCTGTCGATAGGTATGACGAATGCCGATGAGATTTACGAGGTTTTTGAGGAAACAACACACCTTTTTTTCGCCGGGCCATATGAGAACACGGACGAAGAAGTCCTGGTTGATTGTGTAAACAAGAATGTTTTTGCAGATGGAAGAAGTACTTTCTTTACGGTTCCAGTGAAAAGGAGTTGTTTGCTGAAACTGATGGAAGCCACGAGACAGCCTTTGCTTAGATGCGAAATTAACGAGAGTTTAATAGCGTGGGGATTCACGCTTTTTGATTTCAGATTTGAAAAAGACTGGCTGAAAGAGAAATGCATACCGTCTTTAATATGCGATATGGTTCAGAGACTTTACCTTGATAAAACCGATATCACCGAAATCAACTGCGAAAAACTTTTCGATTTGACAGCTTGGAACATCGGGCTGCATTAAGTTCCTGCATGACATCGCTGATGTCCATGTCAAAATAGGGGAAGCCCATGTCATCATACAGCTCAATCAGGTCGAGCTTCCGTATGCCGAGTATTTCTGCCGCTCTGCCGTGCGAGATGACATTGTTATGGACATACGGATAGAGGAGGAGGGCGTTTCGTTTCAGCACGTCGCCTGAATCCTGTGCGTATTCATCCGAGAAATACTCCTGCATCGCCTTCGGCACGGTAACTTGAATCGTCGCATATTCCATAATCAGCCCCTTGCCATAAGTGTACCGCAGCGGGCGGCTTTTTTCAAGCTTGCGGGCAGCCTTGCGCCCTGACTGTGCCGGGGTTGTGCCGAAATAGAAGCTCGTGCGCATAAAGTTGTCAGTGAAGCTGAACGGCTGTTCGTCAACTGGTGGACTTATATGGTTCGAGCAAGGCAAATGTAGGTGAGCACATAAAGCATATTTTTGAAGATCCTGGGGCGGCAACCTACGGATCTCGGGATTGCCGCCAATGCGGGGGATGCATTTTGATTGCATGAAAACCACAAAGGCATTATACTATAAGCATCTTATTAATAGGAGGCGTGGAATTGGCAGCTATGCAGCTCAGACAACGGGCCATAAATTACCTCGATACGTTAGATGACGAGCAGACCCTTCGAGTCATCACTTTCATGGAGGCCATGCCTCGGAAACAGCAGTCCCTGCAAAACTCAAAAACGCCAGAAGAAAGGGTAAAGGCAAAACAGGCTCTGGATGAGCTTTTTGCAATGGGGCGGCCCGCAAAGCACGATGTCAGCCTTGACGGTAAAAAAGAAGCCACCGAAGCTCTCTGGAGAAAGTATGAGAGTCTTGATTGACACAAATATTTTACTCGACGTGATTCTTTGCCGGGAACCGCATCTGGAGTTGTCGAAACGGGTATTGCTGTGTTGCCTGTCTATTGTGGACGGTTATATCGCGGTGCATACATTCTCAAACATGTTTTATGTTCTCCATGAAGCTGAAAAGTTTACGATTGAAGAATGTCGAAACACATTCAACAAGCTCCTCTATGTTTTTGATGTTGCGGGGCTGAATAAAAGGGATATTGTTTCTGCCGTGAACAACGATGCGTTTTTGGATATTGAAGATTCCATGCAACATGAGGCGTCTGTTTCTGCAGGACTTGATTATATTGTCTCAAGAAATTGCAAGGATTTTGAGAGCGGCACAGTTCCTGCCATTACGCCGGAAGAGTTTCTGCTTCTGGTACATGCGGAATAGTAATCCTGTCTCTCACGGCGCAGGGCTGCATGAGCCTGCACCGCAGGAATGGGCATAGCTTACGCCATCCTTCCGACAGCATACTATAGTAAACGCAGTTGAATAGCTGACAATAAGTCAACAATGTTGTATAATCCTCATAGGGGATAACATGAGGAAAAGAGAGT
>CAMNGY010000184.1 GCA_946538795.1 uncultured Treponema sp. | reverse complement strand
CGAAAACAAGCCGGTCACTGCGGAAGGCCTTAACCGCGTCCTGTCGCCAAAACCAGGCGGCCGCCATGCCGGGGCGTGCCCGGGTCAGCGGATCCCGGCCGTGAGCACCGTCAGCCCCCTGAGCGAGATGAACACCGCGGCGGAGATAGCCGCCAGCAGGATATATGTCAGTGTTCCCAGAAGGTGGCCGGGGCTTCTCCATCCTAAGGCCACTATGAGGCTGGTCAGGATTCCTATGCAGGAAAAGGCGAACAGCATGAGCGCGGCCAGAGATGAGCAGAAAAGCGTTATGCGGAGGCTGGAGTCCTGGAAGGACTGGAAGTTCCCGGAGAAATACAGGAGAATCATGACGGCGAGGAACATGGCCAGGAAAAGCGTGAATCTTTTTATGAGGCTGTAAAGGAAGCTGTAGGCCTCCTTGCGTTTTTTTTTGCCGGTCTTAGCCATGCCTCGATTGTACAAGCTTTCAAAAAAGTATACAATAAGTCTTATGAAGCGTGTGCTTGCGAGTCTTGTCATCATACTTATGGCTGCGGCGGCAGTGTTCATGATTGGCTGGGTGCAGTTCGGCATAAAGCCCGGCGAATGTGGGGTGATGGTCTCAAAGACCAGCGGCGTCCTTGAGCGCCCCCTGCTTCCCGGCTCTTTCGTCTGGAGATGGGAGAGGCTTCTCCCTACGAACGTCACGATCCACAAATTCAGGATGGAGCCGTACAGGAGCGTGCAGTCCTATTCCGGCTCCCTTCCGGGCGCGGACCTGTATTCCAAGATGCTCGATTCCGTCCCGGATTTTTCCTATGAGCTTGATGTTGCCGTTCAGCTTTCGCCCAAGGCGGAGTCCCTTGTTTCCCTCGTGGAGAAGAACGAGATTTCAGCTCAGGAGGATCTGGATGCCTATATGGAAAACAAGGCCAAGGTCGTGTCGGCTATAGTCGCGGACAGGATCCTGCCTTCTGCCATCCCGACCGCGGACTCCTCTTCCCGGTGGACAGGACACATGATTGCCAAGGCCCTTGACAAGTCCGCGTTGGACAGCATCTCGGCGGCCGGTTCAGGTGATCTGGAGGCCGTCACGCTGAATTCCGTTGAGATATCTAAGGCCCTCATTCCCGACATGGAAAGCTACACGGAGATCCAGGGGCTTTACGGGAACTACAAGGATGAGCTTGAGAAGAGCATCCGTGAGAAAGCGTCCGTTTACGCCGACCAGATGAACGAAGAGGAGCGGTCCGTCAGGCTGCTGGAGAAATACGCCGAGCTATTGAAGAGGTATCCCCAGCTCAAGGACCTTGGGACCATACAGGAAGTTTCCAAGACGCTGAAGGGGCTTCCCGCCTCGGATCTTGAGGCCGCCATGAAAGCCCAGCCGGAATTCCAGGCTGCGGGCGCGGGCGATACTGCCGGGAACCCCCCGGATTCTGCCGGCCAGCCGCAAGCCACGTCGGACTAGGGGGCCGTTATGGAAGGAAAAAGGCTTTACTGCATCCGCGGGGCTACCTGCGCTGACAACGACAAGGATTCCATCCGGGCAGCCGTCAGGATCCTCTTTGACGGAATATGCGACGGCAACGAGTTTTCCGGATCCGACATAGTTTCCGTCCAGTTCACGATGACGCGCGACCTGGACACCCTTAACGCCGCCACTGCCCTCAGGACGTGCGGGACCCGCTTGGACGTGTCCGGGGTGCCGCTTTTCTGCGCCCAGGAGCCGGAGATACGGGGCATGCTGCCCCGCGTCATACGCATAATGGTCACCGTTTACATGAAGGAAGGCTGCGGGGTACGGAACGTCTACGTGAACGGTGCGGAGGTCCTGCGCCCGGACTGGGCGGCATGCGCGCACGACGGTAAGGACGGTTTGCACCGGCCGGTCAGTGACGCTGGCGGAACCCTCTCCGGTGTGCCGGAGGCGCGATGAACATCTGGACGGTCGCGAGGGAATACGCCGGAATCGCAGAGGCAGGCGGTGTCAAGAACGTCACCTGCTCGCTGAGCGAGAGCCTTGTCCGCGCCGGCGAGAAAGTAACCCTCTTCATCCCCCTCTATGGCTGCACGGACTTATCTACGGTCGAAGATTTCTGCTGCTGCTGGCACAAGCCCGTAAAAATCCGGGTATGCGGCCGCGAGATGACGGTGACATTCAGCCATGGCCGCAGGAACGGGGTCGAGATTGTCTTCATCGGCAACAGGGCCTTCAGCGAGAAGAAGGCCGTCTACACGTATACCGAAGAGGAGGAGGCTCTGAACCCCGCTCACCGAAAGGGGCAGGGGCATGAGGACGCGCAGTTCCTGAACACCCTCTTCCAGAAGGCTGTCGCCGCATACGGGGGCACCTGCAGCAAGGAAGAGAACCCCTCCATCATCCATTGCCATGATGCTACTGCCGCCATGCTCTGCGTGTTCGTCCTTTTTGCCCGCAAGGAAAGCAAGGCCCTCGCTTCCGTCTACCGGCACACAAGGTTCGTCGTCACCATACATAACGCGGGGGCGGGCTACCACCATGAATACAGCTCGCTCGACGCTGCCGCCTATTTCACGGGGCTTGACAGGGATTTCCTGGCGCGAGGCCTGAACGGGACATGCGTGGAGCCTTTCCTGCTTGCCGGGGGATTCTCCTGCATCACGACTGTCTCTCCCCAGTACGCCGGGGAGATAATGGACGGAATGACCGACACCGGGGGACTGTCGGCCCTGTTTGCCCGCGACCGCGTGAAGGTCATCGGCATAACAAACGGCATAGACTGCGCCCGCTACAACCCTGCCGACCCGTCCGCATCCCTGCTTCCCGCGCCGTTCGACATAGCTTCGGGAGACTTTGACGGAAAGTATGTGTGCAGAAATCACTTCCTTAAAAGCTTCGCTGACAAGGACCGACATCTTCCCGAGGCTGACGCTGGCGTAAGGCGCTATGGCTTCCTGGCCGGCGGGGGAAACGGCACCGTTTACGTCGCCTATCACGGCAGGGTCGTCCGACAGAAGGGAATTTCCGTCCTTGCCGCCGTTGCCCGCAGGATCCTGGAATCCCGCATGGACGCCAAGTTCATATTCCTGGGACAGGGAGAGCGGGAGCTTGAGGACAAGCTTGAGAACCTTGCCTCTTCCTTCCCCGGCGATGCTGTTTATTTCAAGGGCTACGACCGCGCCCTCTCCCGCCTGTGCATTGCATCCGCCGACATAGCCGTATTCCCCAGCAACTTCGAGCCGTGCGGGACGGAGGACTTCATCGCCCAGATGTACGGGACCATCTGCCTTGCGCATGCGACCGGAGGTCTTAAGAAGATAGTGGACGGCGAGACGGGCTTCCTCTACGAGCCGAACAACTCCGACACCCTCTTTCATTTCCTCAGCTCGCTTGTCCGCATAGCGGGTCAGGCGGGCAGGGACATCTTCCGCTCCATGCTCACCTATACCGCCCGTTACATAACGGAATGCTATTCATGGGACAAGGTTGCGGAAGAGAGCTACCTGCCCCTGTTCAAGGGCCTTCTGGAAAAATAGGACGGAGACCCGCAGGACTTCTTAGGTAAAATCCACTATATCGCGAAACCCCGGAAGGCTTTAATATAGTCTTAGCGCAGGTTGCGGTCAGCCTGCTTTGGTTCCAAAGATGAAGAAAGCTGAGATGTTTGCCATTTTGGGATGCCTGGCAATTGTTCTTGCAGGATGCTCCAAGCCGGAGAAGCCCGTTCAGGAGGCTTCTTCCGACTCTTCCTCTTCCTCCTCCACGAAGGGAGTTGTTGAGATTGAGTGGATGTTCTGGAATGACCTGGAGACCAGCTCCGACCTGATGACCCAGGGATATGCCCGGGTAATCGACAGGTTCAACCAGAAGTATGCCGGGACATACCACTGCACGCCCATCACGACCAACCTTGAGAAATACTCTGTCAAGCTGAATGCCCTCATCGCCTCCGGGCGCACGCCCGACGTATTCATCTCCAACCCTGGTCCCAACCTGAACGATGTTGTGGCCGCAGGAGCCGCCGCCGACCTGACTGACATCCTCAAGAACAAGGAGAAAGCCTGGTACGACAGCTTTACAGGGGGGATCTTCGAGCGTCTGACCTATGACGGCAGGATTATGGCTGTTCCGACAAACTTCGCCGCGGCCCTCGTGTTCTACAACACCGAGCTGTTCGAGAAAGCCGGGGCCAAGGTCCCAGCGACTTACGATGAGTGGCTGGACTGCTGCAAGAAGCTTCAGTCTGCGGGAATTACCCCGATCGCATGCTCGGCCGGAACTCCCTGGTGCCTTTCCTTGCTCGCCGGGTACTTCTGCGACCGTGCGGGCGGCCCGGACAACCTTATAAAGGTCAATTCCGGAAAAGGCTCCTGGCTTGACCCCAGCTTCAGGAGCGGCGTGTCCAAGCTCAAGGAGCTTTCCCAGTACTTCCAGAAAACCGCCGCGGGGGACTCAAATGACCAGGCTACGGCCGCCTTCTATGGCGGAGAGTGCGCCATGCTGGTGCAGGGGTCCTGGGCCATCGGGCAAATCAACGGCGCCAACCCCGGCTTCGAGGACAAGTGCGGGGTTTTCTCCTTCCCCGCCATAAAGGGAGGCTCGGATCCCAACCGCATGATAGTCAAGACCGATAACATGGTCATGTCCTCCGGCACCAGGCATGTGGATGCCTGTATTGCCCTCTTGAAGGAATTC
>CAMNGY010000183.1 GCA_946538795.1 uncultured Treponema sp. | reverse complement strand
AAAAGCCGCACCAGGTTCTGTACCACGCCCGGAAAATCCTCCACATAATGCAGGGCAAGCGAGCTGACAGCCACATCGAACGTACCGCTCCGCTCAGCCACAAGGCTCCCGAGCTCTTCCATCGGAAGTTGCAGATAGCGGATTCTGGAATCCGCATTCTCCTTTCGGGCGACCGCAAGCATTTTCTCCGAGATGTCGATACCGACAACCTCCGCCGCCCCCTTTTCGACAAAGCTCCTGCAATGCTCACCGAATCCGCAGCCCAAGTCAAGGACCCGCTTCCCGGTCAAATCGGGGATAAGGGAGAACAGGGCGGGCATCTCAAACAGGGTGTTCGCGTTCTCCTTCCGCTTCCGGATTTTCCGGTAGCCCTCAAAGAAGGTTTCGTTATCGTAGATATTCTGCTGCGGCATATTACCATAGTAGGCCGGAAGCAAGCCCCTCGTCAATATAAAGGACGCGGCCAGCCCGCGCAAGAGCCTGGTCGAACGACTTCAGGAAAACCGTCGGGAATATGGGCTTGAAGACGATGACTTCGACTACACGGAATACTTCGACAGCCTGCGGGACCGGAACTATTTTGGGCGTCCCGGTTCGGAGCATATCTTTGACGATATAGACGTGGAGTGAGCATGGCGGATCCATTTTTCATGCTTGACACGAATATCATCTCGGAACTGATGCGGGCATCGCCGAATCCGAACGTCATGCGCCTGTCTAACGAGCGGGAAGGTCTTTGTGCGATTTCTTCCACGACATGGAACGAACTCCTTTTCGGGGTACAGCGGATGACTGCCGGGAAGAAGAAAGACCTGCTGTTCAAGGACCTTATCGATGACATACAGGCCAACTTCCCCATAATCGAATACGACAGGCACGCCGCATGGATTCAGGCGGACATCCGCTCGCGGCTGGCAGATGCAGGCATTCCCGTAGACTTTCAGGATACGCAGACAGCATCCATCGCCGTCTCCAACAACCTGATCCTGGTTACCCGCAACACGAAGCACTTTGAGCAAATCCAGAAAGTCACGACGCTCATGATGGAAAACTGGTTCAGCCCCGTACAGGACTAATCCCTGTGGTTCTGCACGACAGCAGGTAGCGAGGATATTAGTTCCATCCCGGCTTCTGTCAAATAGAACGCCTACCGTTCAGTGATACACTCCGTCAAGATTCCTCTCTAGTCGGGCAAACGCCCCCGGCACTCCGTTCCCTATACAGGTTCCCGTATCTATGCTATACTCGCCGGGGAGGAACGACATGGGAATCTACCTAAACCCGAACAACGAGAACTTCAAGAAAATCACCCACGCAGAAATCTACGTGGACAAGACGATGATGATACGTGTGCTGAACGGCTTCATGAAGACAGCTCGGGAGTACGTCTGCGTGTCCCGGCCCCGGCGATTCGGCAAGACGATTGCGGGCAACATGCTGTCCGCCTACTACTCCAAGGGCTGCGACTCCCGCACCCTCTTTGCTCCATTCAAGATAAGCGGGGACCCGGGCTTTGCGTCCAACCTGAACAAGCTGAACGTCATTAAAATAGACATGAACAGCGAATACCAGAATGAGAGGGACAAGGACAGGCTCCTTGACGACCTGCAGGATAAAATCGTGGCGGAGTTTGCCGGGCAGTTCCCGGACATAGCCTTTGACACGAATGACTCCGTAGGAAACTGCATCCTCAAGGCCTACGCCCAGAAAAGCGAGAAATTCGTCGTCATCATAGACGAGTACGACGTACTCGTGCGCGAGAGCGTCAGCCCGGAACTTTTCAGCCGGTACCTGGGTTTCCTGAACGGGCTTTTCAAGAGCGACACCCTGCGTCCGGCGATAGCCCTCGCCTACATCACGGGAATCCTGCCGGTCATACGAGATCGCATCCAGTCCAAGCTGAACAACTTCTGGGAATACACGAGACTTGATGCGGAGGAACTTGCGGAATACATCGGCTTCACAGCCTCCGAGGTGCAGGCCCTCTGCAGGCAGTACGGCGCGGACTATGAGGAATGCAGGAGATGGTACGACGGCTACCGGCAGCACGGATTCGAGATTTACAATCCGGAGTCCGTAGTCAAGTGCATCCAGACGAAGAAGTTCGCAAACTTCTGGAGCAAGACCTCGACCTATGCCGTCATCGCAGACCGCATACAGGCGAACTTTGAGGGCACCAGGGATGACGTCATCCGCATGCTCGCGGACGAAAGCGTGGATGTTGACACGGGCATGTACATGAACACGATGAGCGAGTTCCACGGCAAGGACGATGTCTTCACCTACCTCATCCATTTAGGATACCTATCTTACGATGAAGGGGAAGGAACCTGCCGCATCCCCAACAAGGAAGTCCAGCAGGAGTGGAAGCGGGCCGTGTCTATCATTGCGGAATACAAGATGACGGACAGAATCATCAAGGCCTCCAAAGACCTTCTCGCGGAAACCCTGCGGCTGAACGCGGACGCAGTCGCGAAGTCGCTCGACGAGAGCCACATCCACGTCACCTCAAACCGGTCCTACACTCGCTCAAAGCAAGGGCGTATGAGCGAGGAGGACGCATTGCAGTCGGCGATATACCTGTCGTATATCTACGCGCTGAACAAGTATACGATCGTGAAGGAGATGACAAGCGGGAAAGGCTTTGCCGATGTCGTGTTCATCCCCTTCGTGCCGGACATCCCCGCGATGATAATCGAACTCAAGCGCAACGGCTCCCCGGAGAGCGCAATCACTCAAATACGCGAGAAGCGCTACTTTGACTCCCTGTCGGCCTATTCGGGCGACCTGCTCTTTGTCGGCGTAAACTACGATGAGGGCACCAAGACCCACGAGTGCAGGATAGAGCATTTCGTCAAGTAAAGGACAAGCGGCCAAAGACCTTTTGCAACCGCCAGAGCGTTTCGAGCGTCGGATTCGTTTTGCGGGGATTTTCAAGCTGCTTTTGCAATATCAAAGTGAAAACTGGGAGCACGCGATTTACGCAGTTGCTCCGCCCTTTTCGGACACAGGGAGGACACACTGCCCTCAGAGGTGGGAGAATCCTAGTCTGTCAGCATTCCGAGCAAGACAGAAACGGAATCGCACAGGTATTTTTCTGCATTGTGCTCCACGTTATAGAGGATTACCGCATTTTCCTTCAGGCAGATGTAGTTGCCGTTTTCAGTCATGGCAAAAGGAAAAATCTGCCGGGCTTTCATTTCGCTGTCAAAGCAGTCAAAGACGGAAAGATTGCCCCCCTTGTTAAACGAAAGAAGCCTGTAGAATTCCGCCGACTTCCCGTTTCCGAGCGGGATTCTGTTGGGGCGGGGCTGCCCCTTGTTATACGAGGTGATAAGTTTCTTCAAGTCATCCGGCAAGGGTAAGTCGAATTTCTTTTCAAGCTCCGCTAACGAAGATTTTAACGGTACATCGTTTATCCATTCTACCATTCTATTCCCCCACCCGCAGCAGCGGCAGTCTTTGAGCCCCAGAATGAATCGCCCCCTGTGTGGGGAGCCATCTGGTAATGATTCTTCGGCACATATATCATATCTCCGCTTGACGGCAGGTGATGCCATGCACCACCGTCGTAGCGGGAAAGAAATTCAGCAGCTTGCTTCTGGCTGATTCCGTTCGCTTTGAGGAACGAAGCATCCTTCACATTCAACCCCTTCTCAAACTGCAGGCGCAGCGCGGCTTCTTTCTTGGATATCCCGAGGATTTGCTCCACATTCGGACTCTGCAAGTCTTTTATATACTCCTGCTTGCACCAGTTGATAGCCTTTTGAGGGTCGTTCCAGAATTTTTTTGGTACTTTATATACTTTATCGACAATTTTCACCGGAGTAAAGTCAGGATTTGTCACGGTAAAGAAATTTCCAGCCCCATCATCGGCAAGGAACGTCTTGTACATGATTCCGCTCGGACTTTTTGTGCCTGCCTTCCCTGAATTTATGATGCTCCTGCCGTTTATTTCTGTCTTCTCGCCAAGGAATTTCCCGATTTCTTTTCCCTTTGCGTCATAGACCTTGCCGTTCAGCACCGTCTTGACATCACCGGTCGCACCGGTGAATTTGGGAGCATCCTTGATCATTTTGACGGTAGAAACCGTTCCCGAGACAAGTCCGGTAACTGCACCGACAAGGTATCCGTCCGCCGCGCCTTTTACCGTTTCGTATACAAGCTCGTCACCCCGTTTGCCCTGTAAATAGGCGATTCCTGCCGAGGACACGGCTCCTATTACGCTCCCGCTCAATGCCCCGACCGTCGTCGCTTTCGCTATCGAAATTATGGCAACCTGGTATATCGTCCCGCCCGGTACGGCAAAGGCGACAATCCACGTCGTTGCGATGATTGCCGTCCCGACACCGAACTTCTTTATCGCCGCATCGTAGCAACGGGAAAGTTGCCGTTCCTGCTCGGAACGGCTTGCGCTGTAGCTGAAGAAATCCTCTTTTTGCCCAGACCACTGCCAGTCAGAAAAGTACTGGACGAACTTCGCCCGTTCCGACGGGCTTGCGTCCGCCATAACTTTGAGCCACTTGCCGTAGCCGTTGGTGTATATGTCGGAATATACATCCCCGTATACGGATTCTGTTGTTCTGGAATAAATGTTTGAATTGACAGAACCCGCAACCCTTTCGTATATACCGACCTTCTGCCCTTCACCATCGGTA